>JAYTQD010000454.1:0-8996 GCA_043746935.1 Acidobacteriaceae bacterium
TTTGGCTGCCCCCCAGGGATTCGAACCCCGATACCCTGCTCCAGAGGCAGATGTCCTACCGTTGAACGAGGGGGCAGTGCTGCGGAGAAAAATTGGCCGCAGGTTTGATTTTATTAGTGGCGCGGCTTGCGGTCAACAGGCAGTGTATTCGAGCGTGTTCCGCAAGGACGGCCGAGAGCGACCGTCCTTGCTGAGCTTAAGTTTTATTCGACGGCTTCGGTAGCTAGGCCGACTTCCTCTGGAACTTCCGATGAGACTTCCGACGCAGCAGCGGAAAGGTCCACTACCTCGGCTGCCGGGGCAGCGTCCTCGGATTCTTTCTTCTTCACCCGGACGTTTGTGATTTTCGTGAAGCCTTCCTCGAACGTCGGAGCCTGAAGCTTGGAGCCCATGCGGCGCATGACATCGTCGGCTACGACGCGCTGGCGCTTTTGGTTGCGATCCAGGCAAACGTCCAATGGCACATCGAAGAATACGGCGTGGACTTCGTAGCCGTAATCGTGAGCCAGCTTGATCCAGCCTTGGCGTTCGTGCGGCGAAAGGTTGGTGGCGTCGACGTAGTTCATGGGACGGCGCGCGACCAGCCGTGCGCGCAGCAGTGAGCGCAGGTTGGAAAACACCAAGTCCTGAAAGCGCTGCTCGTTGGGGTCGTCGAAGAGCAGGCCGCGCAGGAGATCGCTGGAGAGTGGCGTGATGTTATTACGCTTGAACCAGGAGCTTTTTCCGGAGCCGGGTAAACCAATCGAAAGTACGACCACGCCTTTGTATTTCTTCGGCGCGGCGGGATCGACCGGTTCCTTGCCTTGAGAGGTGGCGGCGTGTGCGGCACGGGGAGAATCCATGGCAGGCCGCACCGGGGCACGGCGGCTCGGCGACGGAGCGCCGTCCCCAATGGGGTCCGACATAGAGCTGGGACGTAGCGGCGGCGCGCCATCCATGGAAACGTTGGCGGAAACGTCAGAGGGCTTGGCACGGCCACGACCACGGCGGCCACGACGGCGGCGGCCACGACCGGATTCCCGGCCTTCGGTGGAACGCTCGGCGTTTTCGGGAACACTGGCTGCGGGAGAACTGCTGGCCTCGACTGCCTCCGGGCTTTCTACTGCAGGCACGGAACGTGGGGCTGGACGAGGGCTGCGTGTGGGTGCGGCACGGCGTGACTCCCCACGATCCGATCCGGTACGCCGGGAAACTGGACGCGCGGGTGGTTCAACATGGTCGATGCGGTTCCAACGGTTGTCGTCGTCAATAGGCGGAAGTTTGACCGGTTCCGGGCGACTCGGGGCGGCGGGGCGGGCGTCAGTCTGGGCGTCATTCTGGACGTCATTCTGGACGTCATTCTGAACATCATTCGGACCACCGGCGGCACCCTGGGCATCATAAAAATCCGGCTGCAGAGGAGCTTGTTTGGGCTGTTCGGAGGAAGCTTTTTCGGCGTCCCCGTCCTTCTTTTTACGTCTCATAAGTCGGTCACGCATCCAATTGCGCATAAGTGCTTTTCTAGCATAAGCATATACCTTCGGGCAATCGCGCGCGAGTCCGGGAACACTTACAATAACGGGACGTGATGAGCTCGGCGGCCCCAACTCGCGAGATGATTCCTCCGGAAATCGACCAGCACAGGATCGCCTGGCTGACGACTGAGGATGGCCGCGGATGGGCGAAACAGAGCAAGATTTGGTTTGCCACGGATGGCGGGAAGCTCTACATCTGGCTGCGCAGCGATTCGATTGCATTGCGGCAAATAGCGAGCCAGCCGCAGGTGCGGCTTTCTCTCGGCAAGGGGAATCAACGTGTGCAAGGGCCGGAGATTTCCGGGCTGGCGTTTCGTCTGCCTGAAGGGGAAACATCCTGGGCTCGGCACCTACTAGCACGCAAGTATTGGCTCCTAAGAATTCCCTTCTTGTGGAACCGGCGAAGCGTCTTGCTTGAGATTACGTTGACGTAGCTATCGAAAAAATCGATGCCATAAATTGGATTGCCCCTACGTGGCGCGGCGCATTGCCGCTATCCGCTCACCCTGCTACCATCTACAGTTCGCACATATTCCAAACACTTCATACGCACGGGAGGATTTTCATGGCTACCAAGGTTGGCATTAACGGATTTGGGCGCATTGGACGCAACGTCCTGCGCGCCTCGCTTAACGACCCCGATGTGGACATTGTCGCGGTCAACGATTTAACCGACACGAAAACGCTGGCTCACTTGCTGAAGTACGACTCGATTCTGGGGAATCTGAAGCAGGACATCAAGGCTGGCGACGGCTTTATCGAGGTGGATGGCAAGAAGATCAAGGCTTTTAAGGAAAGAGACCCGGGAGCGCTGGACTGGTCGTCAGCGGGCGTGCAGGTGGTGGTGGAATCCACCGGGCACTTCACCGATGCCGAAGGCGCCAAGAAGCACATGCGCGGCACGGTGAAGAAGGTCATTATTTCCGCGCCGGCGAAGGGTGAGGACATCACGATTGTGCTGGGCGTGAATCACCAGGCCTACGACGCGGCCAAGCACAACATTATTTCGAATGCCTCGTGTACGACGAACTGCCTGGCGCCGGTGGCCAAGGTCATCAACGACGAGTTCAAGATCCAGTGCGGCACGATGACAACGATCCACTCCTACACGAACGATCAGGTAATTTTGGACTTTCCGCATAAGGATTTGCGGCGGGCGCGGGCGGCGGCGTTGTCGATGATTCCTACCAGCACGGGCGCGGCGAAGGCGGTCTACCTGGCAATTCCGGAGCTGAAAGGTAAGCTGGACGGCTTTGCCATGCGTGTTCCCACACCGAACGTTTCGGTGGTGGATTTGGTTGTGTTTGTGGAGAAAAAGACGACCGTCGAGGAAATCAACGCAGCCTTAAAGAAGGCTTCCGAGGCAGGGCCACTGAAGGGCTACCTGGGATTTGAGGAAAACGAGCTGGTTTCCAGCGATTTTAAGGGAAATCCGCTCTCTTCCATCGTCGATGCGCCGATGACGCGCGTGGTGGCTGGCAACTGCGTGAAGGTGATTGCGTGGTATGACAACGAGTGGGCCTACTCTTGCCGTGTGCGGGATTTGATTAACTACTTGGCTAGCAAGGGGCTATAAGCTCAGCCAAGATTGCTCGCGGGTTGGCAGAAGAAAGCCCCACCCTGTCGCGGAAGAACACGACAAGGACGGGGCACCCGTAAGGGCATGGGAATCTGGAGATTTTTTTATGGCGAAACTTTCGATTCGCGACCTGGAGTTGAACGAGCGGCGTGTTTTTATGCGCGTGGACTTCAACGTTCCCATTGAAGACGGGCGCGTAACGGATGACACGCGCATTCGCGAAACGGTACCAACCATTGAGTATGCGTTGCGGCACGGCGCGAAGCTGATTTTGGCGGCTCACCTGGGCCGGCCCAAGGGCAAGGTGAATCCGAAATACAGCCTGAAGCCGGTAGCCGAGCGCTTGCGTATTCTGCTCGACAAGCAGATGGGAGGAACACAGAACGTAGGCTTCTGTCCCGATTGCATTGGCGAGCAAGCGCAGGAGATGGCTACGAATCTGGAACGCGGGCAAGCGCTGCTGCTGGAAAATTTGCGCTTTCATCCTGAGGAAGAAGCCAACGACGAAAAGTTCTCAAAGGAACTGGCGAAGCTGGCTGAATTCTATGTGAACGACGCGTTTGGCACGGCGCATCGGGCGCATGCTTCGACCGTGGGGATAACAAAGTTCGTGCAAAAATCGGCGGCCGGCCTGCTCATGCAAAAAGAGCTTGAGTACATGGGTAAGGCGATGCGGGATCCAGCGCGTCCGTTCGTGGCGATTTTAGGTGGAGCGAAAGTCAGCGACAAGATTGGCGTAATTCAGCATTTGCTCACCAAAGTCAATGCGCTGATCATTGGCGGCGGCATGGCTTATACGTTTCTAAAATCAATGGGTCAGGCGATTGGAAAATCGCTGGTGGAAGACGACAAGCTCGATCTGGCGAAACAACTTTTACAGCAGGCTAAGGCGAGCAAAGTGAAGTTCCTTCTTCCGGTGGATCACGTTGTAACGGACAAATTTGAAGCGACGGCGCGCGCGATTGCCATCGGCGAAGGCCAGGTGATTCCGTTCGAGATGATGGCGCTGGATATTGGCCCGAAGACGATTGCCTTGTTCACCGAGGAGATTTCCTGCGCGGAGACGATCATCTGGAACGGGCCGATGGGCGTTTTCGAAATGGCGCCGTTCGCAAATGGCACGATGAAGATTGCCGAGGCCGTGGCGGAAAATGTGGGCGCGGTTTCGATTGCGGGCGGCGGAGATACGGTAGCCGCAGTACACAAAGCTGGCGTGGCGGACAAAATCACGCATATCTCGACGGGCGGCGGAGCTTCGCTGGAATTTTTGGAAGGTAAGAAATTGCCCGGTGTGGAAGCGCTCAGCGAAAAAGCCTGAGGCTAGAAACTCAACTCCCTGCTGTTCTCCTTAGCTTAGAGATTTGAAAGGATTCAATGCGTAAGAAGCTGATCGCAGCTAATTGGAAGATGTACAAAACCCCTGACGACGCACTTTCATTTGTGCGCGACTTCCTGCCGCTGGTGGCGGGACAGGACCGCGACGAGATTGTGCTCTGCCCTCCCTACGTTGATCTGATGGCAACACTGGAAGCGGTGAAGGGCTCGGGCGTCTTTGTTGGAGCACAGAATGTGCATTGGGAAAAAGAAGGCGCGTTCACGGGAGAAATTTCCGCAGGCATGTTACTCGCGCTCGGCGTGACCCATGCCATCATCGGGCACTCCGAACGCCGACAGTATTTTGCCGAGACTGACGACAGCGTCAACCGTAGATTGGAAACGGCGCTGGATGCTGGACTGACGCCGATTCTTTGCGTGGGAGAAGTGTTGCAGGAACGGGAAGCTGGAATGACGGATGATGTGCTGCGCCGCCAGTGTACGCGGGCGTTCAGCGGAATCTCCGCCAAGAAAGCGGCTAAGCTGACCATCGCGTACGAACCGGTGTGGGCCATTGGCACGGGAAAGACGGCGACTCCCCAGATCGCGGCCAGCGCGCACGCGGTGATTCGCGGCGAGGCGGAGGAAGCTTTCGGCGCGGAATTCGCGGACGCTCTGCGGATTCTCTACGGCGGTTCGGTGAAACCGGACAACGCCAAGGCGCTGATGTCGGAACCGGAGATCGACGGCGGCCTAGTCGGAGGCGCAAGCCTCGATGCGAAATCGTTTGCGGCGATTGTTCGGTATTAACTCGGCATCGCTGCACCCGAACGTGAGCTTTCCTTTTGTGTCATGCCGTTTGCCAATCTGAGAAGCGTCCGCTTGCACTACGAGCTCGCCGGCCCTGACGACGCGCCGGTTGTTGTGTTTTCCAATTCGCTCGGCGCAAATCTAACGATGTGGGACGCGCAGGCACCCGAGTTTTCCCGGTGCTACCGCGTGCTCCGTTACGATACGCGCGGGCATGGCGAATCTTCCCTTCCCGATGGTCCCCACAACCTTCCCGGCCTAGCGCACGATGTCCTCGACTTGCTTGACTACCTCTCGATTCCCGTAGTTTCGTTTTGCGGACTTTCCCTGGGCGGAATAACCGGACTGTGGTTGGGTCGGCACACTCCGCAACGGATCCGCAAGCTGATTGTGTGCAGTACGGCCGCAAAGATTGGCACACGCGAGATTTGGGATGCGCGAATCGATCTAGTGCGCCGCGAGGGAATGCAGGCGGTGGTGCCGGGAATTCTGGAGCGCTGGTTGACGCCCGCCTTTCATGCAACCTCGCCGGAAACCGTCGAGGCTACGCGGCGAGTGCTGGAAAGCGCGCCGGTAGAAGGGTACGTGGCTGGGTGCGAGGCGGTGCGGGATACGGACCTGCGTGCGGAACTCGCCGGTGTGAGTGTGCCCACTCTGGTTGTTATGGGTGCTAGCGATCCTGTGACTCCGCCTGCGGATGGACGTTTTCTCGCCGGAAGTATTCCTGGCGCGCGGTACCTGGAGTTGTCGGGGGCCCATCTTTTTAACGTCGAGTCCCCTGCCAAGTTCGCAGCTGAAGCTCTCGGCTTTCTGAATCAGCCCTGACTGCGCTAGTCTTATGGGTGCTTCGCTCTTCCTGTGATGCCCAGATTGAGGATACTCATGCCTTTTGAAAACATTTTATTCGAGAAAAAGAATGCTATCGGTTACGTGACAGTGAATCGCCCCAAGGCATTGAACGCCCTGAACATGGCTACGATGGACGAACTACGAGCCGCTTTCACTGACATCCAAAGTGATAGCACCGTGCGTACCGCTATTCTGACCGGGGCAGGCGAGAAGGCGTTTATTGCCGGAGCCGATATCAACGAATTGGCGCAGCAGGATGCTATGACGGGCAAGGCTTTCGCGCATCGCGGCCAGTCGGTGCTCGATTTAATTGAGAACTTAGGCAAACCGGTGATTGCCTGCATCAATGGATTCGCGCTGGGCGGAGGTTGCGAGATTGCACTGGCATGCACGATGCGGCTGGCGAGCGAGAATGCCAAGCTGGGGCAGCCAGAAGTTAAGCTGGGCATCATTCCCGGATACGGCGGCTCGCAGCGGCTCCCGCGGCTGGTCGGGAAAGGGATGGCGATGCAGCTGGTGCTCACGGGCGAAATGATTTCCGCTCAAGAGGCGCTCCGCATCGGCTTGGTCAACGAAGTGATTGCGGCGGGAGACCTCATTGCCCGCGCCGAAGTAATTGCGGGGAAAATCGCGGCCAATGCGCCGCTGGCCGTGCAGTACGCGATGGAGGCGGTGAATCAGGGTATGGAGATGACTTTGGACGAAGGATTATTTCTTGAGGCCACGCTGTTTGGTGTTTGCTGCTCGACGGCGGATAAAAAAGAAGGAACCTCAGCGTTCCTCGAGAAACGGGTGGCACAGTTTCAAGGAAAGTAGTCTCCGAGACCCGAGATATGCTCGAACAATCGCTTCCAAGTTCGTATTACTGGTCTCCTGAGATTTTTGCTCGGGAACAGGAGCTCATTTTTTCGCGCGAATGGTTTTGCGCTGGGCGGGAGGAAGATTTGCCCGCGCCCGGTGACACATTGGTGCTGGACGTGGCCGGGGAAAGCATTTTGGTAGCGCGCACGAAATCTGGTGAACTGAAGGCCCACTTCAACGTGTGTCGGCACCGGGGTTCGCGGTTGTGTACGCCACAGCAGGATGCTAAGTGGAACGTGAAGTTGCCGGGTGGCATCACATCGGCGGGAACGATTCGATGTCCATATCATCAGTGGACGTATAGTCTGGATGGGCAACTGTTGAGCGCGCCGTTTCTGAATGAAGAGGAAGGATTTTCTAAAAGAGATTTCTCTTTGTATCCCGTTCATCTTCAGCGTTGGGGTGGATTTTTTTATCTGAACCTTACGCGCGGAGAGCCTGCAAAAAGCTTGGTGCAGCAACTCGGTAAGGGAACGGAGCGACTGACACGCTATCCATTACAGAACCTGCGGAAGGGGCATGAGATTGCCTACGACGTCGCCGCCAACTGGAAATTGATTTTGGAGAATTACAACGAGTGCTACCACTGCGGGGCGGTCCATCCGGAGTTGTGCGACGTGGTGCCGGATTTCAAGCGCGCTGGCGGGTTTAATCTCGACTGGGAAAGTGGGATTCCGCATCGCGAAGGAGCGTATACATTCACAAAATCTGGGACCACGACCCGCGCACCTTTTCCTGCGCTGAATGACGACGAGAAAGTACGGCACAAAGGAGAGCTGTTCTATCCCAACCTGATGTGCAGTGCCAGTTGCGATCACGTGGCAACGTTTCTGCTATGGCCTTTGGCTCCAGATCGCACGCGGGTTGTTTGCAAGTTTCTCTTTCATCCCGAGGAGATGGCAAAGCCTGGGTTTGATCCGTCCGACGCGGTGGAGTTTTGGGATTTGGTAAACCGTCAGGATTGGGCGATTTGCGAGCGGGTCCAGCTCGGGGTGCAGACTCGGGTGCATGAATTTGGGTACTACGCGCCGATGGAGAATCCGAGTTTAGATATTCGCAGGTATGTGAGGGAGCGATTGGGGGAGGGTTCTTAGCGGTACTTCGCTCAGTCAGGCTGGCAGGGGTACGACCCCCAGATGATTAGGCCTAGATGGCGTTCCTTCTTTGCCGCTGCTTCAGATAATAGAACAGTGCACCTAAGCCTAGCAGGACTCCGGATGACCCGATAATCTTGATCACTGCCAGAACCTTGTTCGGTTCATCTGGAGGCGGCAGCAACGACAGCACAATTGTAATAAGCGTAGTAGTGAAACCTACACAGGCGACCAGCTTGGCCATGCGTGGACCACCGGGGACGCGAATGACTTCGGGTCCGGCGAATTCGGCTTGCAACTTGAACATGGCGGCAAATAGATAGAGGTAGGGAACGAAATAGGTGATGATGCCCATGCTCACCAGGATGTCGTAGGCTCCCTTCACGCTGGTGCCGGCCTGTGCGAGAAAAATGAAGACCGCGCCAATGGTGGCTTGCAAGATGAGCGCTACGTAGGGTGTCCCCCAGCGGGGATGGAGGCGTCCGAAGGCTGGGGGCAGGAAGCGGTCGATGCCAGCCACGAACGGAAGACGGGCTGTGGCGGCCAGGTAGGCTCCAGATGCCCCCAGGTTGCTGAGGGCAATCAAGGCAGCGGCTACCGGAATTACCGCGTACCACCCGACCTTCCCAGCGGTTGCCGCGATGGCTTGCATGAGTCCTTGCAGGTCGTTCACTTGATTGGACGGCAGGGCTAGCAGTACGCAGACTGTTCCTAATACATAACATACCGTGACCAGAACACCCGCGCTTAACAGGGCGCGGGGCATGGTACGACGGGGGTTCTTGATCTCGCCTGCGATGAAAGAAGCGGTTTCGCATCCGCCGAAGGCGAAGGTCAGCGTGGCCCAGAGCCCCATATCTTTCCAGTGTGTGTGCGGAATCATGGTGGCTACCGTGAAGGTAGTCGCCGAGCCGAAGCGATGCCATGCGTAAAGCCCCATGACGATCACGATTGCGGCGGGAACCCACATGCCGA
>JAYTQD010000455.1:0-8988 GCA_043746935.1 Acidobacteriaceae bacterium
AAACTTGTATCTTGATGATGGGACTAAGTCTTAAGATTCGACAAGTGAGGATTGCGAATGACGCCTACGGATGTTGCTTACCGCTACGGACGCGTGCCAGGAATGTCGGAAATGCGGGCGATTTGCGCCATGACGGAGGTCTACGGGGTCCACAAAGTGGGCTTCGACGAGGCTGCCAACACGGTGCGGGTTGAGTTTGATGCGTCGCGGATGAACGAAGAGGCGGTTGCGGCCTTGCTGCGGCGGGCGGGACTTGACCTGACAGCGCGATTGACGCTGGCCTAACATCGATCATTCGAGATTCCCAATGGATGTTTACAACCTAAATCGGGCAATACCCACGTAGCAAGAATCGGTCACGGCTCTAGTGCCCAATTACCGGCACATTCGTTTGACCTAGATCAGAAACTGAGTTGTTGGTGGGGAGAGCCGGGGGAGGGCTTCGGGGGAAAATGCAAGGGGTGCTTCTGAGACCTCTGGCCGAAGTTCCTCAGTTACACCCCGTTGCGCGCCACTTCGTCTGTGCAATATGTTGCAATTGCCGCGCCAAAGCTAAATGGCTGAAAACCCGTGCCCAGTAAGGTTTTCCACCGAGCAGGATTTGCTAAGGCACGGGAAAGAATTACGCCGAAGAGTGTGTCGGAGGACGATACGTCTTTTATGGTTTGGGTAACCATTACCGGCGCATACGTCCGTTTGATATAATCCAAAGAACAACTTCTTCGCACGTTTGTGCAGCACACATTCTCTGCACGTCAGCGGCAACCGTCGCGCCCTTAGCTCAGCTGGATAGAGCGTTTGGCTACGAACCAAAAGGTCGGGAGTTCGAATCTCTCAGGGCGCACCATTTCTTCCGTTTTGTCTGCGGGCAAATTCGTAGGAACCTTAGCGCCTTGCCTCGGAGGAGAAACTGGATGGAAATAATAAATGAAAACGGGCGATTAGTAGTCGTGCTGGGGACTTCCCACGATTTGCAGATGGCCGAGAAGTGGCCTCGGAATGTCGACGATCCGGATTATTCAAGGCTCATCCAGCACCTCGTCTCGGATTCTAAAATCGACACTATTTTCGAAGAGGCGTCGGAATGTGGACCGACGAGCGCTCAAAAACTGGCACAACGTCTGGAGTTGGAATATGTCGATGTCGATCCGCACCCGAACGTCCGCCACTTCTACGGGTTATCGTCAGACACGGGGAACCCCTTGGATCAACCGTATGACTTTGCGAACCGTACACTTCCTGAGGAGCACTTCAAACGCGAGGATTTTTGGGTTCAGAAAATTAGCCTAGAGTCTTTCAAGGTCGGACTTGTGATTTGTGGATACCTCCACACGTTGAGCTTAGCTGGGCGGCTCCTCTCTGCTGGGTTTAAAGTTGACGCCTGCGTCTACGTGCCCCACGACAAGCTCTGCCGTAAAATGCACCCTACGGACGAGAGTTCCGCTCCGTCGGCATAGTTTCTCGCCAAAGCCTATCTTTACAGGTTATCTAAAAAGGATTTTCAATCCGCACGCCTGCGATCACCTGTCCGGCGTTCATGTCTTCCGAAAGAATCCGAGTTGCTCCCGCCTTGGCAGCTGAGGCAAGAATCAAGGCGTCCCAGAATCCGATGCGCGATTCGATCTCAATTCTGAACGCCGCCGCAATCTCCGCCGCGGATGTCTCGCCACACCAAGGGGAGTAGAGGCCCACGATCTCTCTCGCGGCCTCCTTTGTCAGCGGCTTTCCAATCTTGCGCGTCACGTTGACGTAAAACTCCTGCAGCACCTGAACGCTTAAGAATCCCGATCGTTCACTCCAAAGCTCATCCAACACTCCCTCGGCTACCTTCTGCTTAGCTGGGCTTCTGAAGTTGTATGCATAGATCAGCACATTGGTATCGACAAAGGTTCTAGTAGCGTTCATGTAATTCGTCGCGGCTGACACGAGGCCTTTCGCCCATATCAAATCCTTGTTTCATCAGTTCCTTCGCCCGTTTCTCGGCACGGGCGTAGGTGTCATCTTCGCCCACCAAGGTTTCTATTTGCGCAGCAAGTAGGCCGCTGATGGACGTCTCTCGGCGCGCTGCGAGAACCTTCGCTTTCCGCAATGTCTCGCGGGTTAAACTGACGGTCACGTTTTGCCGGGAAATGGCTTTCGCAGACTTCATAGTACCTCCTCAATCACGTAAAATACGTGTATCACGTATTTTACGTGATGTCAAGAGCTAGCAGTCTCAAGTCGGTAGATTTGCGCTGTTCCAGACGGATTGGTGAAGTCGGATACGTGTCCGGAGATGCCCCTGCTGTTCCCTTGTTCTTGACAGCCGCTGTCCAGCGCGCAGAGAATCTCGCTATAGGCTGACGAGAAATTGGCCCTCTCAGCCACTCTTCCTCCCTGTGGTACGGCTCGACGGATGACCGAGGCGATGTGTCAGCTCGCATTTCGCCGACGGTGTCTAACATTCATGGTGCTTAAGTTTCTAGGAGATCGCACTTCGATGCGTCGTCCATTGCTACTCGCCGGATTGTTCATCGCGCTACTGTCTGCGGGTCCGGCATCCGCACAGACGCTGCACGGGAAGTCGGGACAAGTTGTGCCGCAAGTCTCCGGCAGTTTTCTTGAACAGACGGGGGCGCAGGCGCGGTTTGTGCGTTTCAATAAACTTCCGGCGGGATTGACGGCTGCGCTACAGGCGACTGCGGCTGCCCAGGGAGCGGCTGCTTCCGTACGAACGATCCCATTTTTCGCGGGCGCGTTTACATTCAAATCGACACCTTACCCTTATTTCATGGTGGGCGGCGATCCGTTGCGCGGGGGTGAGACGCGGGTAAACACGGTGGCTATCCCGTTGAGTTTTTTCTTTGAGGAATGGCTGGACGCAGCGGGTAACAACGTTTCCATTCGTGTCGATCCAGTTCTGCGCCGGACGCTGAACTCGCCGGACTTCGTGAAGTCCGCCTACAGCACCGGGACCGGGCAGTTTGGCGATGCGGTGCAGCGAGCTGAATTCTTTAACGTGATGAAAGAGAATTGGCACACCACGCTGAACCCGCCGCGCAGACTGGCGCCGGTGACGATTGTTGTTCCGTTCGGGCAGTCGCAGGTGTATCAGCTTCCGGATGGGACATTTCTTGCAACCTTGAACGGAGATTTCTTCAACTCGCATCTGAGCACTCTTCTCCAGGCGGAAGGGTTGAAGCCGACGGAGCTTCCGCTTTTTCTGAGCAACAACATTTTTCTTTACTTTGGCGATCCCGCGAATTGCTGCGTGCTGGGCTTCCATACCGCCTTTGATGCCAGCACTCCGGGGCATCCCGCAGTACAGACATTTGCCTGGGCCAGTTGGGCGAGCGAGGGCATCTTTTCCTCGTTTTCTGACGTGACACCGCTCAGCCATGAAATTTCCGAGTGGCGAAATGATCCCTTCGTGAACAACATCGCGCCAGCGTGGCAGTTTCCGAATGGGCGGGGATGTTCGGGCAATCTGGAGTCAGGCGACCCCATCCGAGTGCTCTCGAATTCAACAGTGCCGGTCATGCTGAATGGCTTTACCTACCATCCCCAGACCGAAGCGTTGTTGCAGTGGTTTACGCGAGAAGATCCGTCTGGGGCGTTCAAGGGTGCCTACAGCTATCCCGATACGAGCGTTCTGACGGGCGTGGCGCAGGACTGTTCGGCGGAGTGAAGTCCCTACAAAATTAAAGAGCGCTCTGGACCCGAAGGTCACAGAGCGCCCGAACAGCCCTCCCCCAGAACTGCTCAAGAAGGACTCTAACGTACCCCCCTAATGCTGAAAATACAACTTTCTGGCTACTCGGTGGCACGCTCGTGCCATACGAGCCGGGCCCGAAGATTGGCACGGGCTGTGGTGTGCAAAGCTCTGCACACTTAGTACAACGAACAGCGTGTAATTTCCTTGTAACTCCATGATTTATAAGAGTATTCATCGTGGGCGTTCTCTGGCCGGGTGAGTGCAATCTCGGCCATACTCCCTTGCGTTCTGTGCTGAAGTAGCTCGAAATGGCCTGAACTCAGAAAAAGGGCTGGATTCAGAGAAAGTTGATCACCATGAAGAAGCTGATTGCATTGGCGGTATTGGTTGTGGCGCTTCCGTTGAGCGCGTTGGCTAGCAGTGTGGGCATTACCAGCCAAGGTGGCACTCTTTGGATTAGCAGCAGCGGCCTTGCTACCTCCTCCTCTTCGGGCTTTACGTCGCCTTCGCAGGTGGGCAAGGTCCAGAATTTGTTTGGGAAGAGCTTTAACGGCTCGAACTTAGGGCGGCTCACCTTCTCGACAGGTGCCTTGACCAGCGGATCGCTGGGATCGAACGCTACGTTCGCCGGAGGCGGAAGCTTTACCATTGCCCTCAACGGGGCTATGAAGGGTCTTCCGAACGCCGTCCTGTTCCAGGGAACCTTCAGCGGCCCGGTCACGATGACCCAGCTAGGCAATGGTTCCTTTCAGCTGGTGGGGAACATCACAGGATTGCTCAATGGTCACATCGTCAATGGCATTGTGACGATGACCACTGGAAATATGCGAAATGGTCAGCTCGGGATTGGTAGCGCGAACGTGGATATTGCCCTACCCGTGCCGGAACCTGGAACCCTCAGCCTGCTGGGTACGGGCCTGCTGGGGATGGCTGGGCTGGTGCGCCGCAAGCGGAGTCTTAGCCCGCATTCTCGCAGCTAGCTCGAACCGACCTGATTTTATCCAAAAGGACTCCCCGTGAGCCCTTTTTGTATTTTGCAACTTTCTTCAGATTGCGCCACGCATTACTGACGTAATTGCCCAAGGCCGCTTCGGAATTGACCCCAGATGCGAGTCGCCCTAGATTCTTGGTAGGGGGGATACCCATGAAGGACATCCATGAGGTTCTGCGCCGCAAACAGGCGCAATACGCCGAGCTTGGCAAGCAGATTGAGGCGCTGCAAGGCGCTGCGGAAACATTGAAATCGGTGGCATCGTTGTTGGCGGAAGATGATGGTCAGGGCCGCGCGATGCCAGAATTCGAAGCTCCAGCACCGGCCGCACGCGCGGCAGCTGCTGCGGCATCGGCTGCTCCGGCACCAGCAGCGAAGGCCGCTACCCCGGCGCGAACCACGGTTCCTCGCTGGCCGTAGGCCTAAGGACGTTCAACCTTAAACGTTCGACCTAAGGAATCTGCGATGGGTATCAAGAATATTCGCGCGCTAGTGGTGGTACCGGACACAGCGGCCGCAGTGGAGACGCTGACGAGCTTGTTACGTGCTCAGGGTGTCGATGTCACGTGCGTCCCGAATTCGTCTGAGGCTCTGGCGCGAATTCCCGAAAATGCGCCGGATCTGGTGTTTTCCGAATTGGATGACGCAGGGCAATCGGCGTGGCTGCTGGAACGCGTGCGCCCTGCCAACGGATCGGCATCCCTGCTGTCAGTTTTGCTGCTCAAGGATGAATCCCAGCGCGCGGCGGCCTTACGTCTGGGTGCCCACTTTGTTTTGTACCAGCCCATTTCCTTTCCGCAGGTTCGCTCCGTACTGCTGGCAACCAAGAGTCTGATGAGCCGCGAGCGCCGGCGGACGACGCGGGTTCCCATACAAATTCCGGTGAGCTTGGGTTGGCAGGATGCCGAGAACGTGGAAGGCATTTTGTTGGACGTAAGCGAGACAGGAATGGATGTTTTGATTTCGAAACCAGTGCCGAATTTTACCGAGCTGGGTTTCCGGTTCGCCTTGCCGGAGCGTTTGGCTCCCGTAGAGGGTCGCGGCGTGGTGGCATGGTCGCGCTCAACCGGCGAAAGCGGTGTGCGCTTCGAAAATCTTTCCGAGGACGCGCATATTGCGCTCAACACCTGGCTGGATTCGAGTGTGCCGAGCGCCGCTGAACAAGATGCTACTTCCGGCGTGCTGTGCAAGCTGACGGACTTGAGTTTGGGCGCCTGTTATGTCGAATCCGAATCACCCTTTCCGATTGGGACGCGGCTAGATCTGATCTTGCAGGCGCGGGGCAAGTTTGCCGCCGCGGGAGGATCGGTTCGGGTATTGCATCCCGCTTATGGCATGGGGATTGAGTTTTTATCCGAGACCGAGGCGCACCACGCCGCCGTGGAAGGTTTTCTAGACTTTCTGGTATCCCAGCCTGGCGTGACCCCGGAACTGCGTTGCATTCCACGCGAGTTTATCCCGCTAGCCCAGTTGCCGGTGGATGCGAATACTTCGGATGCCTTGCTCGACTTGATCCGCAGTGAGGCTGACATCAGTCAGGCTGATTTTCTGGCGGAATTGCAGAAGCAGCGTAGCGGGAATACGGAAGCACCTGCGCCGGAATCAGAAGCTGCTGCCACCGCAAACGCGTAACGATACCCCCTGTAGGATCTCAAAAATATAAAGCCGCAATCCTCGAGCTCCGTCTCTAGCTCGGGGAGTTGCGGCCGTGCCCAATGAAGGGCGTTCCACCTCGTTACCCCAAACCCTAGGCCGCCGACGTTACAGCAGCATGAGGAAATCGTAAATTTTGGCCTACGGATTGCAGCTTTTCCACAGACCCACGATCCCAGAACTACCGCCCTCACACGCCCCTGTGATCCGGGTCACGGAACGCGGTCCCTACTTGCAGCAAGATACAGCTAGGTTTAATTCGTGGTTTGCGAGGAGGTTCACCATGCTAGCCACAGTTCCCAATATTCGACTTCAGTTCAACAATATTTTGTTCCCAACAGATTTCTCCGTGTTCTCGGAAGCGGCGCTTCCCTACGCCGAGGCCCTAGCCCGCCGTTACGAAGCGACGCTCTATCCCGCGCACGTGGTTCCTCCGGAGCCTTACCACAGCCTTCCCATGGAGCCGTTTCCCGTCACGCTCGACTACGCATGGCGCGGCGCCGAGGAGAGTCTCGCCAAGCTGGCCTCGCTGGAGGAACTCAAGGATATCCACCACCAGATCCTGCTCAAGCAGGGCCCGCTGTGGGACGTTCTTTCCGGAATGATCGATAAGCATCGGGTCGATCTGATTGTTCTTGGTACACATGGACGAACGGGCATCAGTCGGCTCGCCATGGGATCCGTGGCGGAAGAAATTTATCGCCGCGCCTCCTGCCCAGTGCTATGCGTGGGACCGAAGGTGCCTCACGAGTCGAAGCAGAGTCCCGAGTTTCACCGGATTCTGTTCCCCACTGATTTCTCCGAAGCCTCGCGTGCCGCTCTTCCCTATGCGCTCAGGCTGGCGGAGGAGTCGCAGGCACGCCTCGTGCTGCTGCACTTGATTCCGCTGGTTCCCGTGGTGGACAGGGAGGCCGTGAAGGCGGCAGCCATCGCGAAAATGAAGGCACTGATTCCAGCAGACGCCGCTCCGTGGTGTACGCCAGAATTCGACGTTCGCTTCGAATTTCCGGCGGAGGCCATCGTAACGGCCGCCAAGCGGCACAACGCCGACATGATCGTCATGGGCGTGCAGCACAACGGCCACGCTCGCGCAGTCTCGCACCTGCCTTGGGCGACAGCCACCGAGGTTGTAGCGAATGCGACATGTCCGGTATTGACAGTGCGCGGTTAAATGAAAGCGGCTCTACGAGGGTAGTTCCGCCGCTTTGATATGCTGCGCAGAGGGTCGTGGCGCCCCCACGGCCCTCTTTCTTATGCCAACCGTCTTGATTGCGACATCGAACGCCGGGAAACTCCGAGATTTTGCCGGAGCTGCTGCGCCGTTGGGCGTCACCATCGTGGGGATACCGGACTTCCATCTTCTGCCCGAGGTGATCGAAGATGGGCTGACGTTCGAAGCCAATGCTCGCAAGAAAGCCGCGGAGTATAGCGTTCACGTGCCGGGAGAGCTTGTGCTCGCGGACGACTCGGGGCTGGTGGTGGATGCCCTGCATGGCGCACCCGGCGTACATTCTGCGCGGTATGCGGCGATGGAGGCACTACGTGGGGACGGCCGCCCTCGGCCGTCCGACAAGGCCGACACTGCTAACTCAGACGACGCCAATAACGCACGGCTTCTGCGCGAACTGGCATCGGTTGTGCCGGAGCGAAAGACCGCCCGATTTGTCTGTTTATTGGCCGCCGCGCGCGACGGCGAGGTTCTGGCGGTGTTCTCGGGAAAAGCCGAGGGTCTGATCTTGACTGCCCCAAGAGGAACGCGCGGCTTCGGTTACGACCCGTTGTTCTTCTTCCCCAGCCTGAACAAGACCTTCGCCGAACTTTCGGCGGAAGAAAAAGCGTTAGTGAGCCACCGTGGCGCTGCGTTTCGTAAGTTCCTGGAGTGGAACATAACTCGGTAGCGCCACTTCATTCAACACATTCAATTCAACAGCAAGAATCGGATGGTTCCTGCGGAATGTAGCGGCTACCTTTCTAGCAGTTCAAGAAAGAGGCTCTCATGCACCGCACCATTGAACCCGCCATTCTCTACTTCGGCACACCGGTTGTCCTGGTCAGTACTTGCAATGAAGACGGTTCCTACAACCTGGCTCCGATGTCATCGGCATGGTGGCTGGGATGGCGCTGCATGCTTGGCTTTGGCGCGCGCTCCAAGACTCCGCAAAACATGCGGCGCACGGGTGAATGCGTGCTCAATTTGCCTTCGGCGGATTTGGTGGCATCCGTAAACCGCCTTGCCCGCCTGACCGGATCCGACCCCTTCCCCGAGCATAAATTGCGTATGGGATATCGCCATGAGCGCGACAAATTCGGTGTGGCGGGTTTTACCGCTGTCCTTTCAGAGACCGTGGCTGCCCCGCGGGTACTGGAATGTCCTGTGCAGTTGGAGGCGAAAGTTGTGTGTGCCCACGGGATCGCCGAAGAGGATGACGACAAACGGGGAAAGCTAGTTTCGTTCGAGGTGCGAATTGATCGGGTGCATGTGCAGGACAGCATTCTGGTGGATGGCGAACGCAATCGTATTAACCCGGACAAGTGGCGGCCTCTGATCGTGAGCTTCCAACACTTCTACGGACTCGGTCCGCAGCTACATGAGTCGACTCTGGCGCAGATTCCGGAGTCGGCGTACCGGGCGGGGGCGGCGAAAGTGGAG
>JAYTQD010000456.1:0-3378 GCA_043746935.1 Acidobacteriaceae bacterium
GCATTCTTGATCGTGAGTCATTCCCGGATAGCCAGCACGCGATTCCTGACTGTCTAGAAGCTTGATCCAGGCAACTCGATGGGTGTTTCAATTTTGCCGTTCAGGCCTTGGCTGCAGCCGACTTCCCGAAGATGGTGTCTACCAGTTCGCAGATTTCTCCCACGGATTCGTCCAGTTCGAACGTGAACCGTACCAAATCTACGCGGTTCAGCTCCTGATGTTCCTGCAACAAGATGCCCCACGCCGGGTCGTTGCCCAAATCCACACGTCTCGCCTCGTAATACCCGTAACCCAGGCCGCGCATGCGGCACAAAAGATCGCTGAGATGGACTAGAGCTGCCAGAGGCTTCGCCGACTCGCTCTGCTCGGGAGCATGGTGGCTCGCAATCGCTTGCGCCAGGCTGCTTCTCAGATTCCACTGCTTGGCCAGCGCGTATCCGGTATCTTCGTGGGTAAATCCCATGGTCTCGCGCTCGGCTTCATCAAAAGGGATTTGCCCCTGGACGGCGCGTTGCATGGCCAGGGTAAATTCATCGGGAAAGCTCAGGCAGTTCACCAGAAATCCGATGTCGTGCAGCAAGCCCGCCATGTAGGCCTCGTCGCCATCTACGCCTTTCAGCTTTTCGCTGAATTTCCTGCATACCATGGCACAACCCAGCGAATGCCGCCAGAAGACGCCGGGATCAATAATCCAATTCCGAGGTGGAAAAGCCTGGGAAAGGCAGCAGGTCAGGAGAATGGTTTCCACCCGGCGTAGACCTAGACTGATCACCGCTCCCTTGATTGAGGCAGGCGACTTCGTCATGCCAAACAAGGGAGAACTGGCGATGCGCAGGCATTGCGCGGCGATGGTGTTGTCGTAGGAAACGAGCCGCACCACCTCGTCCAGCTTCACCTGGTCGGGCGGCGCGCTGAGCATCTCGAGTAAAGGCAAAAAAATCGCGGGAATGGCCGGCATGGTTTCAATGCGGCTCACACGTTCTGCAATTTTAGTTTCCAATGCTGGGGTCATAGTTTGCCGCTCTTGAGGGATGGTTTCCAGTATCCAATGGCTCCGGGAAAATGGACCAGGTGAAACTTGTCATTGAGCTTCATCAGCGATTCGGATGTTCCCAGAAAGAAATAGCCGCCGAAATTCAGGTTGCTGAAATAGTGGTTGATCACTTTTGACTTCGAAGGCGCGTCGAAGTAGATGAGAACGTTGCAGCAGAAGATCAGGTCCATGCCCTTCATGAAGAGCATCTTCGAGTCATCTTGAAGATTGAGGCGGCTGAAGGTGATGAGTTTTTTGACCTCCGGGCGCACCTGAAACTTTTTCTCGTCGAACGGAGTGAAGTATTTGGCCTTGAAGTAGTCCGTGGTGTAGCGCAGCGCATGGTCGCCATAGATTCCGGCCTTGGCGGTTTCGACGGAACGGTCATTCAGATCGGTGGCCAGGATCTCAATCGTCCAGCCCTTCAACAAACCGGTACTTTCTTCCAGCATGTTAATGGCAAGCGTGTAGGATTCTTCTCCGGTGGAACAGCCCGCGCTCCAGATGCGCAGGCGCTTGGTGATTTGCTTGGTTTTTTCCGCCACGATTTCCGGAAGGATGATTTTACGGAGCGCATCGAGTTGGGGCTGGCTGCGGAACAGGCAGGTTTCGCCGATGGTGACTTCGTTGAGGAGCTGCCGGAGTTCGTTGTCGCGCGTGGCCTGCGCGCTGAGCAGGTCCCAATATTCGCGCGTGCTGCGCAACCCGAGCTGCTTGATCCGCCGCCCGCTGGAATCCACCAGGAGATACAGCTTTTCTTCCGTCTGGTAAATGC
This sequence comes from Acidobacteriaceae bacterium, assembly GCA_043746935.1. Classification (GTDB taxonomy): domain Bacteria; phylum Acidobacteriota; class Terriglobia; order Terriglobales; family Acidobacteriaceae; genus JANXUC01. The sequence continues at coordinate 1,809 of JAYTQD010000456.1, forward strand.
CGGAACTCTTGTAAACCAGGTCGCGGATCTGCCGGAAGATGGGATCCATGGGATCTCCGGCCTTGACGGAAGCGGAGGCTGCGGTGGCGGGTTGCGTGCCGGTCGTCATTGGATGGAAGACTCCAAGCTGGCGGAATGGGTGGCGGAAGCTGCGCGTGTGGCGCGATTTTGGAACACGCGCCGTAGAATCTCCGCCGCCAACCGATCCAGGGGATAGACGGCATCGGCCAGTCCGGCGGCGTACACCGCTCTGGGCATGCCCCACACGACGGAGGAGGCTTCGTCCTGCACGATGACCTCGCCACCCGCTTCCCGAATGTGTTTCGCTCCGATCACGCCATCCGAACCCATGCCGGTCATGACCACACCCAAAACATGAGGTCCACCAACGGCGGCCACCGAACGAAACAGCACATCCACCGCCGGCCGGCAGGAGTTTTCTGGAGGATCTTGATTGAGGCCCAAACGCCAGTTCAGCCCTGACGCGGCCGTGACGGCGGCGGCAACGGTCATATGAAAGTTTCCCGGCGCGATCCAGGCGTGGCCCGGTGCAAGAAGGGTTCCCACACTGCCCTCGGCGATGGAAATCGCGGAGTGGCTGGCTAGTCGTTCGGCGAGCAGCCTGGTAAAAGAGGCGGGCATATGTTGCACGATCACCACGGGGACGGGAAAATCCGCCGGTAGCCGCGGGATCACTTCCGCGAGCGCATTCGGACCGCCGGTGGACGTGCCAATCGCCACGAGGTCAATGCGCCGGTTGGCGGGCACACGAGCCCGGGCTGCAGCGGGCGGATGTGAAGGCAAAACAGACTGCCTCACGCCGCACAGCGCCTTGATCTTCGGGATGAGTTCACTCCGAACCACTTCGAGCGAGAGAGTCAAGCTACCGACGCTGGTGGGTTTCGTAGCGTAGTCCGACGCCCCGAGCGAAAGCGCTTCCAGCGTTTCCGCCGCGCCACGTCCAGTCAACGTGCTGAACATGATGACCGGCAGCTTGGGATACTCCCGGCGCACCGCCGCCAGCGTCTCCAGGCCATTCATAACCGGCATCTCAATATCCAGGATCACAAGATCTGGTTTTAACTTTGGAATTTTTGCCAGGGCGATGCGTCCGTCGCTGGCCGTACCGGCAACTTCGAGCGCCGGGTCTTTCCCCAAGGCGTCGGAGAGCACCTTGCGGATTACCACGGAATCGTCCACCACGAGAATGCGTATGGGAGGCATAGGTTCGTCTTTGTTGCGTGCACCGTTGCGTGCGCCGTTTCGTTCTCGAAATTTCGTACAGAACGTTTTCGTTCACAACCCTGCTGACAGCCGTTATGTTTGGGTAGCCTTGGAGTCGCGGACACAGCTATCTCGCCGTTGCGGCCCGGCCTTTCAAGGACTCTTCCCCTCCGAGTTGTCCCGCAGTCACTTCGCCGTGATGGATCTTGAACTTCTCCACCAAACTCGTCAGCCGACCCGCCATCTCCACCAGCTGCTGCGCCGCCTTCTGCGTGTCCCCGGCCCCGCGCGAGGTGCTCTCCGCCGCCTGTGCCACCCCGCTGATGTTGCTCGTAATCTCCCCGCT
>JAYTQD010000457.1:0-3370 GCA_043746935.1 Acidobacteriaceae bacterium
TCGGCGGCGGTGACCTCGGCTAGAAGCGGGAGGGCATCCTCGGCGCACGCCATCAGTTTGATGAGCCCGCGGCGAGATTTGCGCCGCTTGCCGCCAGCCCACAGCAGATCCCAAGCTTCGGCGTATTGCGCCAGGTTGCCGCGTGTTTTGCTGGGCGGTACGTGGAGGGAGACCGTGGAACGTCCGCGCAAGGCCTTCCAGGGCACGAGATACCAGATGTCCTCGGAAATGATGTAGAGGGCCATGAAATCGATCTCATGCCGAAGATAGGGAGATTTGGTGTTGCGCCTGGATTTGGCCGTATCGGATTTGGAATTGGGCCGGCTTGGGGGACCGCTGTGACCGCAACTGAAATGGTAAACACCGGGGCGGGTGGGCTGGGCGGTGGTTTTGACCTGGACGCGCCAGCAACGGCGGCCGTTGTCGACCAGGCGGTCGAAGGCGCGCTCGCCGCAGGGCTGGGCCGCGGTGAAGCCCAGCTTGGATGCTTGCAAGGTAAAAGCCATCTCGCCGAGTTCACCGAGGGTTTTGGCGCTCATGGGTGGGTTTTTGGGCCGGGTTGGTTTGGGCGTGATTTGCCTGGATAGTTTCATGGGTTGCCTCCGCGAAAGAATTGACTGCGAGCGTGGGGTTCTCCGGCCACGCTTCCGCCACTTTGGTGTACATTTGGAACGCCAAAGCGGGGTTGGGCAGTCAGGAAACTGTTGGGTGTGATTACTGTTTTGGAATGTGGAATTTACGACGAAACGCTTAGGTGCCCAAATACTGGCACTGTGACTGTGGTTGGGCGCATGGGTAAAGTGGCGGATTTTTGTTTTCCAATTGGAGCAAGAGTTTGCACATGGGTGTCCCGGTGCATCGCGTAATGTCATGCGGATTCTGGGGAAATTCTGATTCAGTCTTTCTCAAATCAAAAAGCAGGTCCCTCCACTACGCAGAATCGCCGGGAAAACCGGCGATTCCGCTACGGTCGGGATGACAAATTGAACTGAATCAGAGTTTCCCTAGTGCCGTGACGCGTGATTCTTGCTTGTGGGCAGGCGAGGGCGCCTGCCCCTACGCGAGCCAAAAGGCAGGCGAGGGCGCCTGCCCCTACGCGAGCTAAAGGCAGGCGAGGGCGCCTGCCCCTACGCGAGCCAAAGGCAGGCGAGGGCGCCTGCCCCTACGTGGGTTTGGCTGATTTAGGGTTCGCGGGTGGTTACTGAGGAGTTAATAGTGTGGGTGCCGGAGGGTGCAATTTTTGGGGGAGTGTGCTAGACTCTGTCTAACGCTTAATTCAGCGGGTTGTGTGGTGAGACTTCTGGTTCATGTAGTGACGATCTGAGAATTCCCGCCCCCTAGTCCCCACCGTCGATATCCAGCGTAACTCTAAGGAAACACTAGACTGGCTTTTTCGTAGCCGCTCGCCGGATTGCTCCGTGTGTGCTGTTGCGCCTTGCGCCAGCCACAGAAGGATGCATGCCGAATTTTTCAGAATTATCGCTTTCCCCCTACACACAAAAACAACTTTCCATTAACAAGTTTATAACCCCTACGCCGGTGCAGGATGCGGCAATACCGCAGGCCCTGGCAGGGAAAGACCTGCTCGCTTTGGCCCAAACGGGCACGGGCAAGACCCTGGCGTTTGTCGTACCCATGATGGAGCAATTGCTGGAGAAAAACACTCCTGGCATTGCGGCGCTGGTGCTGGTTCCGACGCGCGAATTGGCGATGCAAGTCGCCGAACAATACGACGCTTTGCGTGGCCCGAAACTGGGTCCGGCGGCGGTGGTTGTGGGCGGGCTTTCCGAACGGGCGCAGATTGCCAGCTTGCGCAAAGGCGCGCGAGTGGTGGTGGCGACGCCGGGACGTCTCGAAGACTTTCTGGATCGCGGACTCATTATGTTTCGTGGGCTGCGAACCTTGGTTCTCGACGAAGCCGACAGGATGCTGGATATGGGCTTTTTGCCCGCGATCCAGCGGATTGTTCGAGTGCTTCCGAAAGACCGGCAGACGATGCTGTTCTCGGCCACTCTGGAAGCCTCGGCGGCGCGCCTGGTCAATGACTACATGCGGAATCCGGTGCGACTGTCTTTTGGTTCGCAGTTGAAGCCGCATGACAATATTCGCGTGCAGGCGTTCGAAGTGCCTTCGGACCGCAAGCAGGAAGCTTTGGAGCGCTTGTTGGCGAACGAGCCGGGGCGCTGTCTGGTTTTCGCCCGTACCAAACGTGGAACGGAGCGGATTGCCAAGAACCTGGCTCGCGAAGGTTTCGCGGCGGCCATGATTCATGGAGACCGCACGCAATCGCAGCGGACGGCGGCACTGACGGGCTTCCAAACGGGACGCTATCAGGTGCTGGTGGCGACGGATTTGGCTTCGCGTGGGATTCACGTGGAAGACATTGCGCACGTCATTAACTATGACTTGCCGGAGGTAGCGGAAAACTTTATTCACCGCGTGGGGCGGACGGGGCGGGCCGGGAACTCCGGTGTAGCGTCGACGCTTTTCGCGCGGGAACAGAGGTCAGAACTGCATTCGTTGGAACGGACGTTGGGCATCAAGATGGAGCGGATGACGACGGATGGAGCGGCAGCGACTCCGGAAATCGAAGCTCGCAATGCGGCTCGAGCTGTGGTGAAGCGGCAGAATGCGCCACGACGTCCGGCGGATGCTCCGAAGACGAGAATGGTGCGGTTGCCGGGAGAAGTTTTGCAGATGGTGTAGGGTGCATTTGTGATTTTGTAATTTGTAATTTGGTAATTTCGCCGCTTCGGCTTTGGCCGGGGCGGCGTTTTTGTTGGTTTTTGAACTGTTCGTTCCCGCAAAAATCTAGACCACGCGGACAGGAGTGTCCGCGCCACAGGGGTGTTAATTCTTTGCCGGGCAGGCGAGGGCGCCTGCCCCCTACGCGAGCCGGTCCCTACGCGAGCTTATAATTGGGGTCTGCAATTTTGGAGGGCTCTGATGGCGTCGATTGCTGAAGTGGAAGTGGCGACTCGCGGGTTTTTGATTGGCGGGAAGTGGTACGAAGAGGGAACGGCGCAGGAGATTCGGTCGCCGTTTGATGGCAGCGTGGTGAGCCGGACTTTCGTTGGGACGCGGAAACATGCCGAACAGGCCATTGCTTCGGCGGTGACGGCGTTTGGCACGACGCGGCGCTTGCCTGCGTTTGAGCGGCAGAGGGTTTTGCGTGCAGTGGCCGCGGGGATTACGGCGCGGCGGGAGGAATTTGCGCGCTCGATTTGCCTGGAGGCGGGGAAGCCGATCAAGGTGGCGCGGGTGGAAGTGGACCGGGCGGTGTTTACGTTCCAGATCGCGGCGGAGGAAGCTACGCGGCTGGGCGGGGAGTATTTGCCGCTGGACTGGCAGGAATCGACGGCGGGGCGGT
>JAYTQD010000458.1:0-8945 GCA_043746935.1 Acidobacteriaceae bacterium
CCGCTATTCTTCCGCTGCACCCTTGAGAGGAACCCAATACTTTGAGTTTGAACATTAGGAATATTGCCATTATTGCGCACGTCGACCACGGCAAGACCACGCTGGTGGACGCTATGCTGCGCCAGAGCGGGACGTTTCGCTCGAATGAAGCGGTCGTGGACCGCGTCATGGATTCGAATGAACTGGAAAAAGAGCGTGGAATTACGATTCTGGCCAAGAATACGGCTGTTTTTTATCACGGCGTGAAGATCAACATTGTGGATACGCCGGGCCACAGCGATTTCGGCGGCGAAGTCGAGCGCGCGCTGAAGATGGTGGATGGCGTCATGCTGCTGGTGGACGCCAGCGAAGGGCCTTTGCCGCAGACGCGCTACGTTTTGACCAAGGCGCTGGAAGCGGGGATGCCGGTCATCGTCGTGGTGAACAAGATTGACCGTCCGGATCAGCGGGCGCAGGAAGTTTTGAACGAGATTTATGACCTGTTCATTGACCTTGACGCCAAGGAAGACCAGCTTGATTTCCCTGTTCTCTATACGAACGCGAAGGCGGGCACGGCATCGACGGATCGCGAGACGCAGGAACCGAATCTCGAGCCGCTGTTTGACGCTATCGTCAAAACGATTGAGCCTCCGAAGGGCGATGCCGCCGGGCCGCTACAAATTTTGGTGGCGAATCTCGACTACAGCGATTACCTGGGCCGGGTGGCGATTGCGCGCGTTTTCAATGGCACGATGCGCACCGGGGAAGAAGTCGTCATTGCCAAGCTCGATGGGACGCTGCACAAGACAAAGATCACGAAGCTGTTTTCGTTTTCCGGATTGAAACGGACCGACTGCACGGAAACGGAATTGGGCGACATTATTGCTGTCGCGGGCGTGGAAGGTATCACGATTGGCGAAACCATCACCGATGTCGCGAATCCGATGCCGCTGCCTCCAATTGTGATTGACGAGCCTACGATTGGAATGCTGTTCACCGTGAACACGTCTCCGTTTGCTGGTCGCGAAGGGCAGTATGTGACCTCGCGGAATTTGCGTGATCGCCTGGCGAAAGAGCTGCTGACCAACGTCTCTCTCCGCGTCGAAGACACAGGCTCGACGGATTCGTTCAAGGTGCTGGGCCGCGGCGAATTGCAGTTGTCGATTCTGCTGGAAATGATGCGGCGCGAGGGTTTTGAGCTGATGGTGGGCAAACCCGAAATTATCACCAAGCGCGTGGACGGCAAGCTGATGGAGCCGGTGGAGTTGCTGACCATCGACGTGCCCGAGGAATTTGTCGGCGTGGTCATGGAGCAGCTTGGAGCGCGCAAGAGCACCGTGGTGAACATGCACAATCACGGCTACGGACGCGTGCGGATTGAGTTTCGCGTGCCTAGCCGGAGCTTGATTGGACTGCGCAGCCAGTTGCTGACCGATACGCGCGGGACGATTGTGATGAATGCGTTGTTCGATGGGTACATCGAGTGGCAGGGTGAGATTCCGCATCGGCTTACCGGCGCTCTGATCTCCGACCGCAACGGGGTTTCGACGGCCTATGCGCTGTGGGGTTTGCAGGAACGCGGCGGGCTCTTTTGCGGACCTGGCGTTGAGCTTTATGAAGGCATGATTGTGGGCGAGAACGCGAAGGACAACGACCTGGACGTCAACGCCGTGCGCGAGAAGAAACTGACCAACATGCGGTCTTCGTCGGCGGACGAAGCGTTGCGGCTGGTCCCCCACAAGAACCTTAATCTGGAACAGGCGATTGAATTTATTACCGATGATGAGTACGTGGAAGTGACGCCGAAATCTCTACGGCTGCGCAAGAAAGTTTTGCAGTCCAACAAGCGCAAGCGCGGACCTGCGGTAGTAGAAGCCTAATTCATATGGCCAAGCCCTTGGCATCTCCAAAGGCGGTTCAAGCCATAACGCGGGACGCTCTGAAAGTCTTTCTCGTTCCGTGTTCCTGCGGCTGGAATATTGCGGTGGCCGGAAGCGATCCGCCCCGTGGAGCTTGGGGCCGGCAACTGCAATGCCCGCAATGCGGCAAAAAGCATGACCGCCATTTCCGCGCCATGCGGTTTGACTACGGCGGAGGATACTGGACATCCGAGGGCTGTTGAGTCCTCAGGTCGCCGCGTTCCCGCCAAAGGAAATGGGGTCTCTTAGAATGTCCTTCTTGCCAGTAAAAGACCTGCTATACTCACTCCCTCGTTTGACTGTTCGCAACTCCGGCCCCATTTAGGGGAATATCTCCGTCCGCCGAAGACGCTCACACTCAGACAAATTCGTACCCTCGAGGCGATCGCGTGAAGAACATTTTCGTAGGCAACTTGGATTTCCACACCACGGAAGAAGAACTCCGCCAGGCATTTGAACCGTTCGGGCAAATTGACAAGGTCAGCATCATGACGGAGCGGGAGACAGGCCGTTCGCGCGGATTTGCATTTGTGGAGATGACCAACGCGGAAGAGGGAGATAAGGCCATCACGGCCCTGAACGGATCGACGATCGGAACGCGCACCGTAAACGTGAATGAAGCGCGACCCCGCGAAGACCGTCCGAAAGGCGGAGGTGGTGGTGGCGGCGGTGGATTCCGGCCTGGTGGTGGCGGAGGGGGCGGAGCTGGCCGGGGTGGAGATCGTGGCGGTGATCGTGGCGGACGCAAGGGTGGCGGTGGTGGACGCGGTGGCGGTGGTGGTGACCGCGGCGGTGGCGGTGGCGGCGGGCGCTGGTAAATAGTTAACTGTTTTCGCGAAGACTTCACTAACTTCGTTCAGCGAGGCGGGCCTTATTGGCTCGCCTTTCGCTTTTTGACTGAAATCCGTGTTCACGTCGTCCAGATTGAATCCACGGCACAATCGTGGTGTATCGCGCGATCCCCGCCCCCGGCCATTCTTTCCAGCGTTTATAATAAGAGGTTTCCGCAGTGCCTTTCGCGCTGATCTGAGGGGTCGGCGCTTTCATAAACTTCGCCAGTGCTCCTCAAGGAGTTCATGTCCACAGACAGTATCGTCGTCAAGGGTGCGCGGGTTCACAACCTGCGGAATATTGATTTTGAAATTCCGCACAATGAGCTGACGGTAGTGACCGGCGTCTCAGGCTCGGGGAAATCCTCGCTCGCGTTTGACACTATTTATGCGGAGGGGCAGCGGCGGTATGTGGAGTCGCTGTCGGCGTATGCGCGGCAGTTTTTGGAACGCATCGAGAAGCCTGATGTGGATGTGATTGACGGGATCGCACCCGCAGTGGCGATCCGGCAAAAAAACAGCACGCGGAATCCACGCTCAACGGTGGCGACGGCTACGGAAATTTTCGATTACTTACGATTGCTGTTTGCGCGTGTAGGAAGGACATATTGCCTGCAATGCGGGCAGGAAGTGAAGAAAGATACCGTCGATGAGATCGCGGAGACCGTGCTGCGAATGCCGGTGGGGACGCGGCTGAATGTCTTGTTTCCAGTGCAGACGGCGGAAATCGCTAGAGCGGTTGGATTGGGAACTACTGCGGTGGATACCAAGAATCCCGAGACAAAGAAGAGGCCGCGCAGTAAGAAAAAAACAGACGAAGAAACGGCGGTGGCGCTTCACGTGGACCTGCTGAAAACACGGCTGTTTGAGCTACGCAAGCGCGGTTTTAATCGGTTATGGCAGGGCGGCCAGGTTTTTGAATTCTCTTCGCCGGAGTCATTGCTGGATGTGAACTTTGGCGAACCGGTGTATGCGCTGGTGGACCGGTTGGTTCTATCAGAGAGCTCGGCGGAAACGCGAGCGCGCTTGATTGATGCGGTGGAGAGCTCCTATCGCGAGGCGGGTGAGGTGATTCTGGAAACCGCGCCTCGGAGTGACGCTGAGAAACCCGAACGACTTCGCTATGCCCAGCGCTTTGAATGTAAACTCTGCAAAATTCGCTATGAGGAGCCAGAACCGCGTTTATTTTCCTTCAACAACCCGTATGGTGCGTGCCCGCGCTGCCAGGGATTTGGAAACACGATTGATTTCGACATGGATCTGGTGATTCCGGACAAGTCAAAGACTCTAGCCGACGGCGCGATTGAGCCGTGGACCAAGCCCAAACATCGCGTCTACTACAACGAGATGAAGAAGTTGGCCCAGGACGCCGGGGTACCGCTGGATGTGCCGTGGCAGGAACTCTCCGAGGAGCAACAAGAATTCGTACTACGCGGTGATGGGCGTTTTGGCGGGATTCGTGGGTTCTTTAACTATTTGGAGCGGAAGAAATACAAGCTGCATGTGCGTGTATTTTTGAGCCGGTATCGTGGGTATTCCGTGTGTCCGGATTGTAATGGGTCGCGGCTGCGGGCCGAGGCGCGCACGGTGCGGGTAGGCGAGAAAAATATCTGTGATGTCTGCGCGATGACGGTGGAGCAGACAGGCACGTTTTTTGCCGAGGTACGACTCACTGCGGAACAGACGGCAATCGCGGATAAGATCCTGCACGAGATTCGCGAGCGACTGCGTTTCCTAGTCGATGTTGGGTTGGAGTATCTGACGCTGGACCGGCTGTCGTCGACGCTTTCCGGAGGCGAGGCGCAACGGATACAGTTGGCGACATCGCTAGGCTCGCGACTGGTGGGGACGTTGTACGTTCTGGACGAGCCCTCGATTGGGCTACACAGCCGCGATACGCATCGGTTGATCAAGATTTTGGAGGGGCTACGCGATCTCGGCAATACGATTCTCGTGGTGGAACATGACGCGGCAATCATGCAGGCCGCGGGGTACATTTTGGACATGGGTCCAGGAGCCGGCGAGCATGGCGGAAAAGTGGTAGCCCATGGAACTTACTCCGAGATTCTGGCGCACAAAACATCCTTGACGGGGCGGTATCTTTCCGGGGACTTGAGAATCCAATTGCCAACGGCGCGGCGGGAACCGGGGAAACGCCAGATTCAGATTTTCGGGGCGCGAGCACACAATCTGAAGAAGATTAACGTCACGATTCCGCTGGAAATGCTGGTAGCGGTGACTGGCGTTTCGGGTTCCGGCAAGTCCAGCTTGGTACATGACGTGCTCTATCCGTCGCTGGAATCCGCTAAAAAGCAGGTGGGCGCGGCACAGCCGGTGGAGTGCCGCGAAATCGAGGGCGAGGACTTCCTTGACGAGATTGTGCTGGTGGACCAATCGCCGATTGGCCGGACACCACGCTCGAATCCGGTGACGTACACCAAGGCTTTTGACGGAATTCGGGATCTTTATGCGTCCATTCCCGACGCGAAAAAGAAAGGCCTTACGGCGGGGCATTTCTCGTTCAATATCCCCGGCGGGCGCTGTGACACGTGCTCGGGAGATGGCACGGTTACGGTGGAGATGCAGTTTTTGGCGGATGTGGAACTGGTGTGCGAGGAGTGCCACGGCACGCGCTACAAGCCGAAAGTTCTGGAGGTAAAGTACAAGGGCAAGAATATCCACGAGGCGTTGAATCTGACGGTGAAGGAGTCGTTGCAGTTTTTTGCCGGTATTCCGAAGATCGTAGACAAGCTGCGGGTGCTGGATGAAGTGGGCTTGAGTTATTTGCGGCTGGGGCAATCGGCATCGACGCTCTCGGGCGGCGAAGCGCAGCGTATGAAGCTGGCGGCGCATTTGCAGCCGGCTGCGCGGTTAGCGGGCCGTCCCAAGGAAGAGATCAAAAAGCACCGTTGGCGTACGCTCTACATCTTTGATGAACCAACAACTGGGCTGCATTTTGACGATGTCAGCAAACTTTTGGCAGCCTTTCGGCGTCTGATTGATGCAGGGGGTTCGATTGTGGTGATTGAGCACAATCTGGAAGTGATCAAGACGGCGGACTGGGTCATTGATCTGGGCCCAGAAGGCGGAGCGCGGGGCGGCGAAGTAGTGGCGGTGGGCCCGCCGGAAACCATTGCCGCGAACCCGAAGTCGTATACGGGAAAATTTCTCGCTCGAGTATTGGACGGGAAGGCTGGGGTCGCTTGAAATTTGCATCCATCCGCAGGTCACGCTGGGCGCTCGCCGCTTCCCTTCTGCTGAGCGCGCCCGCTTTGCCGCAGGTTATTCAGGCTTCGAAACCAACCGTACGGCATCACCGGATTGAGGTGGGGGACGAGCAGTTTCCTCCGGACCTTCGACAGGCTGAAGACGCTCTCGACAAGAAGGACTTTGCCGCTGCGGAAAAGCTGTTAAATGCGGCCACGACACGGGACGCAAAGCTTTACCGTGCCTGGTTTGACTTGGGGTTTCTCTACAATTCGCAGGGACGCGCGGACGATTCGATTGCCGCATATCGCAGGTCGGTTGCCGCGAAGCCGGATGTTTTTGAATCGAATTTGAATCTGGGATTGATGCTGGCGCGAACTGCGAATCAGGAGGCGGAAACCTTTCTGCGCGCCGCGACCAAGCTCCAACCTACGGAAAGATCTGACGAAGGCTTGGCGCGAGCATGGTTCTCATTGGCGCATGTTCTCGATACTTCTAAACCGGAGGATGCGGCGAGCGCATATCGGGAGGCGATCCAACTTCAGCCCAATTCGCCTGAAACGCACTTGGCGCTAGGAGCGGTCCTGGACCGGCTGAAAAACGGGAAAGACGCGGAAGCGGAGTATCAGCGGGCTTTGACGCTGGCCTCGGCTCCCCCTTCGACCGCAGGCGATCCATCCGCAAATGGTGTTGCTGGCGACGCGGTCACGGCTCTGGCAAATCTCTACATGCAAGAAAAACGGTTTCCCGAGGCGGAGACCATGCTGCGCAAGCTGGCCAACACTCACGGCGAGGATGCCGTGATTCATATTCAACTCGGACGCGTGCTGGCGGCGGCTGGCAAATACGACGATGCCTCGAGTGAAATGCAGGCGGGCATCAAACTGGCACCTCAGGATGTGTCGGCGGTACGTGATCTGGCGGATATTTATTCGTTGCAGAAAAAATATGCGGAGGCAGAGCCGCTCTACCGGCAATTGATCAACGCCGAGCCGAACAACGCGGACTTGCATCATTCTTTAGGAAAAGCACTCCTGGATCAACACAAGTTTCCGGAGGCGCAGGCTGAATTTCTGACGGCTGTGAAATTGAAGCCGGATTTTGGCGAAGCATACGGCGACTTGGCCGTTGCGGCGGACCAAAACAAAGCCTTTGGACTCGTCGTTCCCGCCCTCGACGCCAGAGACAAATTCCTCGGTGAATTGCCTTTTGGCTGCTTCCTTCGGGCCACAGCCTATGACCATCTGCGGGACCACAAAAACGCTGCCATCCAGTATCATAAGTTTCTGAATGCCGCGAGCGGCAAGTTTCCAGATCAAGAATGGCAAGCGCGCCACCGTTTGATTGCGATTGAACCGAAGAAGTAGGAGATCTGAGATGAAGCAGAGCGTGATGGCCGGCTTGCTGTTCCTTCTCGGCGCCACTGTCGTCGGTGCGCCCGCTGGGCAAAAACCGGAGACTCTTGCCGAGATGAAGGTGCGCGCGGCCGGCACTCCGCCGAATGAATGCGTGCGACTCTGCGTCGGCATTGCGCGCCGTGCTCTGGAAGAGGCCAAGGACAGGTACGGCAAGGGTGCGGACGATGAAGGCAAGCTCCTGCTGCGGGACATGGAGACCTATGCCGACGAGGCTGCTGACGCGGTAATTCGGTCCAAGAAGCACGAGAAAGAGCTCGAGATTGCCCTGCGTGACATTAGCCACCACCTCGAAGCCCTGAAGCGCGAACTCTCCCCGGAAGACCAGCCCGCCGCGGCCGCTGCCATTGGACATTTAGAGAAACTGCGCACCCGGCTGCTGGAGAGCATGTTTGGCAAGGGGAAGCGATGAAGCGTTTCCTGCGGTGGTCGCTTTTCGCGATGCTCGTTCTTATGTCGGGGACGGCGACAGCGCGAAAACACGACCCCCTGACCTCCGAGGAAATTGATCAGCTTCGCGAGGTGGCTCTGGAACCTGATCTACGGCTCAAGTTGCTGGCCGATTTTGCGCGTCTCCGCCTGACCGCGATTGAGGAGGCGCGAGCACCGAAGAAATCCGACGCCGAGAACCCGCGAAGTCTGCATGATTTGCTGGAGGATTTTCTGGCCGTCTACGACGAGCTCGACGAGAACGTCAGCATGTACGAAGACCGGCAATCCGATCTACGCAAGGCGCTGAAAACGGTGCTAGTGGCCGACGGCGAATTCCACGCGCGGCTAGAAGGTCTACAGCACAACCTGACCGCCGCGGAGCGGACGGAATGCGATTTCGTCCTGACCAGCGTCTTCGAAGCCGTAACGACAGGCGCCAGTGAACACAAGAAGCTGCTGGCGGAGCAGGAAGTCGCCTGGAAGAACAAGAAGAAGAAATAGCCGCTGGCCGCGGACGAATTCCGCCGTGCTAGTCTGACCTCAGGTGAAGCCGCAGCTACTCAAAGTTTTCCAACACTCCTACCGTGAACTACGGCCGCGCGCTCCCATGCCGGAGTTGGCGATAGAGTTCTATCCCTACGCGGGCGTGAACCATACGATTCGCATGCGGGAGGGACGACTGTTGGTGCGGCTTTCTGATTTGATTGAGGGCGCGCCCGAGAGCGTGCTAGGAGCGATTGCGCACATCTTGCTGGCAAAGATGTATCGCACTCCGGTAGAAGCAGGGCAAAGTGCGCGCTACCGGCGCTACGTCGGGAGCCGCGACTTTGCCGCCAAAGCGCAAATCGTCCGGCAGTCGCGGGGACGTAAGCGAATGCGGGCACCGCAAGGGCACGTTTACGATCTGGAAGCAATTTTTGAGGATTTGAACACGCGCTACTTTCATGGCCTGCTGGGGCGACCCCGGCTTATCTGGAGTCACAATCTGGCCCGACGCCGTCTGGGACATTTCGATCCGGCGCATAACACTATCGTCGTAAGCCGCGTATTCGACGATTTCCATATACCCCGCTTTGCCTTGGAGTACATCGTCTACCACGAGATGCTGCACTTAAAGCATCCGGTGAGGTTGCGGGGGAGCCGGCGGTGCGTGCATTCGGCGG
>JAYTQD010000459.1:0-21484 GCA_043746935.1 Acidobacteriaceae bacterium
CCGATCCGAGTACCTACGAACGGGTTTTCCACCGAAGTAGACACCCCTTTCCGCAAATTCGCCTTTTCTTCGCCACGATCTATGTATATAATCCGCTTCAGTTTCCACACATTTCTAAGGAGCGTTCATGGCTGACGAGCGGGGCAAGGCAATTGAACTGGCGTTATCGCAAATTGAAAAGCAGTTTGGCAAAGGCTCGATCATGCGGCTGGGGTCCAAGGAAGCCATCGTCCCCATCGCGGTGATCCCGACAGGTTGTATTTCGTTCGACGCGGCGCTGGGCGTGGGTGGATTTCCCCGCGGACGCGTAGTCGAAATCTTCGGCCCTGAATCATCGGGTAAGACCACCATCGCGCTCCAAGTGATCGCCGAGGCCCAGAAAACGGGCGGCATGGCAGCCTTCATCGATGCTGAACACGCGCTCGATCCCAAATATGCCAAGAAGCTCGGCGTGGACGTGGACAACCTGCTCGTCTCGCAGCCCGACTACGGTGAACAGGCCCTCGAAATCGCAGAGGCTCTCGTGCGCTCGGGAGCGCTGGATGTGCTGGTCATCGACTCCGTCGCGGCACTGGTGCCCAAAGCCGAACTCGATGGCGAGATGGGTGACAGCCACATGGGCCTGCAAGCGCGTCTGATGTCACAGGCGCTGCGTAAGCTTACGGGCATTGTTTCGAAATCGGGTACCTGCATGATCTTTATCAACCAGATTCGCGAGAAGATCGGCGTCATGTTCGGCAATCCGGAAACCACCACCGGCGGCCGCGCCCTCAAGTTCTATTCCTCCGTGCGCATCGATATCCGCCGCATCGCCGCCATCAAAGAAGGCGATGTCGTAACCGGTTCGCGGACCCGGGTCAAAGTCGTGAAAAATAAGGTGGCCGCGCCCTTCCGTGAATCCGAATTCGACATTCTCTACGGTGAAGGCATCTCCCGCGAAGGCGATCTCATCGACCTGGCGGTTGCCAACAACGTAATCGAAAAATCCGGATCGTGGTTCAGCTACAAGACTGAACGCATCGGCCAGGGACGCGAAAATGTCCGTGCGTATCTCAAAGAAAACAAAGACACTACGGCCAAGATCGAAGCCGAAGTCCGCAAAGCAATCGGATTGACCCCTGACCTACCGGAGGCCAAGACTGGAACGGATGGCGCTGGTGTTGGTACGGGCGCAGGTACGGGCGCGCGCGTTACCCAAATGCCCAGCGCTCCAGAAGGTGGCGCGAAGTCGCCAGCGGCGCGTAGATAGCAGTTAACAAAGCAGATAGGCACGAACGAGCCATGCGAGCGCAGTCTCTCCGGCTGCGCGCGCAGCTTTCCTCGCGTATACTAGTAGTGCCTTAACCTCGAAGACGAGCGCAGAGAAGACCGCGCTAAGAATCAGCGCACAGTATCCTCCTTGCGCCTTCGCGATTGAGAGCCCATCTTTAGGAAGACGCATTTATGTCAAGAATTAACGGGGACAAAGCCCGCAACGACCGGCAACGTAAGCATCGCGAAAAATTGCGTGTAAAAAACCGCGAGCTCCGCGAGCATCTTGCCGCCAGCGCCAAGACCGCCGCAGTCCCGGCTGCCTCACCCTCAGCCCACAAAGAAGCCGCGAAGTAACCAGCTTTTTGATCTACAAGTTACGGAATCAACAGGCCGCTGCATCCGCCGATTCAGCGAGAACCGTGCCACGGAGGCGCTTATCTCAACCCGAAGCCGCACCACATTCACCAAACGCCAAAAAGAACACACCCGTCAACAAAAACAAAAAGACAAGCTCGAACGCCGCGATCAGCGCAAGACGGAAAAACGCGAACCAGGGTCCGGCCCAGAAATGGGCACGAACGACATGCTCATGGGCTTTGAAGACGAGCCCGTCAGCTTGAGCTCTGACGACAAAGCCTGAGCCCCAAGCTCCGGTGTCAAAAACGATTCGGGCGAGCTTTGAAAGCTCGCCCGTCCTACCAAGAAACCGCTCTCTCTCCCAACACTTTCAGACCATTTAGTTCTAACCTGCGTTCCTCTAGCAGCGACTAAGTCAATTCAGATCCGCTAGCATGGGCAGGGTCGTATACGAACCCCCTCCCGGGATCTGGTTGAGCATGATCAGCGTGCGATTCTGCCCTGCCTGGAATGCCGGCACTGCCGTACCGTTCAGGCCGTCCAAATGGATCAAACATGTCACGGGCACAGGGGTGGAGTCCAAGCATGTGTTGTGGCCACCCGTCGAAATATAGATCTGGTAACTGCCGGAGGCCAGACTCTGGTAAGGAGAGGCGGCGTTGGATGCGATACCGGAAATGGTCGTCACGGTGGCCGTCCCCGGAGTCACAATATAAACATCCACCGGCCCCGAATTTGGCGACCCATTCACTACACGCAGCTTGAAATTTCCCTTATCCGCAACGGTGTGGTCATCCTCCAGCCGATTGACCTGGATCCCGCCGGATTCAATCACCAAGTACGTATACGACGTCCCCGCCGTAAAGGGCTCCGCGGGATGCTCCAAAACATTCTGTGTACTGATCGAGAGATCGAGCTTGAAATCGTGCTTCACCGCCGTAACGCCCGCAAACGCCGTAGGCACGCCGTAGGCCAAGCCACTAAACACAACCTTGTTATCAATCAGCAAATCCAGCGCCTGTTCGTTAGGCGCGAGATGCACCACCCGCATTTCCGTGCTTTTGGACGACGCCGACGAAGTGGTCCCACAGGCCACCGAAATCAACACCACGCCGAAAACCACTGCTCCCACGCCAAACGGAATCCACTTCGAGAATCGGTTCACTCTGTGCTCCTCACCTGTAAGCATAAAGGACTTTTAGGCCTTCTGGCACATAGATGCGGAATTTTCCTCCCGCGTTGACTGGTCCCTGGACGGAATGGGGGGCATTTTAACCACGCCGCTCCCTCCAGAACCAGAGAAAACGCAGCCTCCTCTCGCAAATTCAGCGGAAACCCTCGTTGCCCCAACCCGCTCTGGGCTTTAGAATCATAAGGTAGCTACTTCCCAAAGTCCCCAGTGAGGCTCTTTGTCGCGCAAAATGGCCATTTATCCCGGGTCGTTCGATCCCCCCACTAAGGGGCATCTAGACCTCATCGCCCGTGGCAGCCGCATTTTCGACGAACTCGTCGTCGCCATCCTGCGCAATCCCGACAAGACCCCGCTGTTTTCCGTGGAAGAACGCAAGGAAATGATCGAGTTGTTGACCTCCGGCTATAAAAACGTCCGCGTCGATACCTTTGAAGGCCTCACGGTCGACTACGCCACCCGCCTCCGCGCCACGGCTGTCCTGCGCGGCATTCGCGCCA
Source organism: Acidobacteriaceae bacterium (assembly GCA_043746935.1). Taxonomy (GTDB): domain Bacteria; phylum Acidobacteriota; class Terriglobia; order Terriglobales; family Acidobacteriaceae; genus JANXUC01. Next base: position 3,301 of record JAYTQD010000459.1, read on the forward strand.
TCAGCGACTATGAGTACGAACTGCAAATGGCGCTGATGAACCGCAAACTTCAGCCCACGCTAGAGACCGTTTTCATGATGCCCGCCGAGCACTACTCCTACGTCAGCTCGCGCCTGGTTCGCGAAATCGCCGCCATGGGGGGCCCCGTCGGCGCTCTTGTCCCTGGCCTCATCGAGCAACGCCTACGCGCCAAGTTCAAAACCACGGGCTCCGCAAAAAAATCTCGCCCCAAAGCGCCTGCTCCTGCCAGCAAGCGCGGAAGAAAGAGAAACACCCAATCATGAGCCCCACCGCCGAGACCCCCGCCATCCAACTCACCGGACGCATTCAACGCATCGAAGTCTCCGCCACCATGGCCGTCGTCGCCGAAGCCGATAAGCTCGCGCAGCAAGGCATTGACGTGGTCTATTTCGGCGCTGGCGAGCCACACTTTCCAACACCGCGCCACATCAAAGACGCCGCCATCGCCGCCATTCAGGGCGACTTCAGCAAATACACCGCCGTCGGCGGTACCATCGAACTCCGCGACGCCATCATCCAGCGCCACGCCGCCGACTTCCGTTCCGGCTACCGCCGCGAAGAATGTATCGCCAACGTCGGCGGCAAGCACGCCATTTTCAACGCTGTCTCAGTGCTCGTCGATCACGGCGACGACGTTATCCTGCCTGTTCCATATTGGGTTTCGTTTAAAGACATCGTCCGCTACGCCGGCGGCAACCCGGTCTTGCTCACGACCGACGAAAAAGGAAACTTCCGCGTCACCGCCGCCATGGTCGAGAAGCTCATCACGCCGCGCACGAAGATGATCATTCTCAACTCGCCCAGCAACCCCTCCGGCGCGGTCATGCCGTCCGAAGATCAAACGGCCATTGCCCGCCTCGCCGCCGAGCGCGGCATCTGGCTGCTCTCCGACGAATGCTACGTCTACCTCAACTACACGGGAAAGCAATTTTCCGTCGGATCGTTGCAGGAATACCGCGAACGCCTGCTCGTAATCGGCTCTCTGTCGAAAACCTACGCCATGACCGGATGGCGCCTCGGCTACGCCTTAGGCCCAGCACCCGTCATCGCCGCCATGAATAAGCTGCAAAGCCAATGCACCTCAAACCCGACCTCCATCGTCCAGAAGGCCGCCGTCGCCGCTCTCAATGGCTCGCAGGTTTGTGTAGCCGAGATGCGCGCCGAATACATTCGCTTGCGGGACCACTGCGTCGCCGGATTACGTTCCATCCCAGGAATTACTTGCACCATGCCGGAAGGCGCGTTCTACGCCTATCCAAATATTTCCTCGTTCATCGGCCGCAGCGGTACAAAGTCCGCTTCCGATGTCGCCGGCAAGCTCCTCCGCGAAGCGCATGTAGCCACAGTCCCCGGTGAAGGCTTCGGCACCAAGGAACACATTCGCGTTTCCTATGCCACCACGGTGGCAGAACTCGACCGCGGCATTGATCGTATGCGCAAATTTTTCGCTGCTTTGTAGTAAACAAATTAGGAGCGCCGGGTGCCCCATCCTAATTTTTCGCGTTCTTTGCAAAAATCAGAGTGGTAAGCCGCAAACTCCACTCATCCGTTTTTTAAGGGAAACCCAACGCCAAACCAACCATGAAACCCCTCTACCCACTCCTCATGACCCCCGAGTTCGACACCCGCCCCTGGGGAACCCTCGACCTCAGCCCCATTTATCCCAATCACCATTGCAAAGAAAAAATCGGCGAAGCCTGGCTCACAGCCGACCACAACAAAATAGCCAACGGCCCACTAGCCGGACAGCGCCTTGATGAAATTACCCAAAAGTTCGGTCGCAACCTTGTTGGGGACGCAGCCCGCGACCCCCACCGCTTCCCCTTGCTCCTCAAGTTCCTTTTCCCGCTCGAAAAACTCTCCGTCCAAGTCCATCCCGACGACGCTGCCGCCCAGCGTGTCGGCGAGCCCTGGGGAAAAACTGAGTGCTGGTACTTCGCCCACACCCAGCCCGGAGCACAAGTCGGCCTAGGGCTCAAGGCGGGAGTAACCCAAGACCAATTCGCTCAAGCCATCCAGGAAAAACGCGCCGAGGAATTGTTGAACTGGGTCGACGTCCACGCAGGCGATATGATTTACGTCGGCGCCGGAACGGTCCATACTTTGGGCCCAGGTTCGATCTTGGTAGAGACGCAACAACAATCCGACGCTACGTACCGGCTCTACGACTACGGCCGCCCTCGTGAACTGCATTTGGAACTAGGTCTGGCCGCCATCAAGAGCGACGCAGTTGCCGGCAAAGTCGCACCGGCGCCCATTGCATCCGGCGAAGGCGCTAGGCTCGTTCTCGCTCCTCATTTCGCGGTGAACAAGTACACTCTATCCCGACCCCAACAATTCACCACCGGCGACCCCGGCGGCGCCTCCTCCGTACAAATATTGGTAGCTGTGGATGGCAACGCTACAGTAGAGTGCGAAGGTTGCCCGTCCGTGAATTTCGGAAAAGGAGACGCAGTGGTGATTCCAGCCAGCGCCATGTTATTTCGCGTACAACCAAAAAGCCACATCGAATTCCTAGTCTCGAAAGTTCCAGAAAATGTAATGCGTGAGCCGGCAACGCAACCGTGAATTCCAGCGGGTGCCCCACTCAAGCCCTCTTTTGGCTTGAGTGGGGTACTTCGATCATAGGAAACCCGCGGGCAGACAGAATAGCTTTTGGGCGGCGCAGCGCTTCAGCGCTGCAATAAGGGCTTTGAGGATGAGCGGCTTTAGCCGCTGAGGTTAGGTTGTTTCATCCAGCAACCGAATTTGTATGACAACTTTTATGTGCGGTGACTAAAACAATGACGATGACACGCGGCCCCCACTTCTATCCCGTAATCCTCGCCGGAGGCCGCGGCACGCGCTTCTGGCCCCTCAGCCGCCGTCGCCGCGCCAAGCAACTCCTCGCCCTCGACGGCAAGCACACCATGATTCAGCAAACCGTCTCTCGCCTCACCTCTCTAGCGAGCACGAAAAACTTCTGGATCATCACCAACGCCGATCTCCGCTCCGCCATCGTTCGCCAACTCCCCAAACTCCCCGCCAAACAAATCCTCGCCGAGCCTGCCGGTCGCAACACCGCTCCGGCCATCGGTCTCGCCGCCTATCTTTTACTCCGCCATGACCCGGACGCCGTACTCGGCCTCTTCCCATCCGACCACGTCATCGCCAACGAGAAGGTTTACCGCGAGACTCTACAGCGCGGCATCCAGATCGCCGCTGCCGGAGAAAACATCGTAGTCCTCGGCGTTCGCCCCACTCGCCCCGAAACGGGCTACGGTTATATCGAGGTCGGCGCGCTCGCCCACTCGCAATCTCTCCGCGTTCGCCGCTTCACCGAAAAGCCAGACGCCCAGCGCGCCGCGGAGTTTGTTCGAGCAGAAAACTATTTATGGAACAGCGGCATGTTCCTCTGGAGCGCCCGCACCCTCACCCACGCCCTCGAAGAACATCTCCCAAAAACCGCTTCCCTCCTCGCCCAAATCGCCACCACGTTCGGCACCCGCAAATTCGAAAGCACTTTCAAAAAGCTCTACCCCAAGTGCGAAAACATCAGCGTCGATTACGCCATCCTCGAACCGCGCTCCGCCAAGGGTGAAAACGCTTCCAATATCTTCTGCGTCCCCGCCGATTTCGGCTGGAATGATCTCGGCTCCTGGACTGCCCTCTACGAACATCACGCTGCCAAAAAACCCACAGGAGACGGCAACCTAATTCTCGCTGAGAAAAATTTCGCTCTCAATGCCACTGGAAACTACGTCCACGCTCCCGGAAAATTCGTGGCCACCGTAGGCGTCACGGGTCTAGTGGTAGTAGAAACCACCGACGCCCTACTCATTACCACCCTAGAACACGCTCAAGATGTCGGCAAAGTTGTAAAGCATCTAGACGAAAAAAAGCTAAACAAGCTAACTTAACTTCGGGTGCCCCGTCCTTGTCGCGTTAGCGGCAGGGCGGGGATTCCCCCACTCAATATGCAGAATATCAAGTTTGGAACCGACGGCTGGCGCGGCCTCATCGCCGACGACTTTACCTTCGACAATGTCCGTCGCGTCTCTGGCGCCATCGCCGCCTACGTCCTCAAACACGAGAACCCCACCAAAGGCGTGGTCGTCGGCTATGACACCCGCTTCCTCTCCCGCCGCTTCGCCGAAACCTCCGCCGAAACCCTCGCCACCGCCGGCATCCCCGTAAAACTAGCCAACGACTACGTCCCTACGCCCGCAGTCTCACTGCACGTGAAACAATCCGGCGCAGCTGGCGGCATCATGATCACCTCCAGTCACAATCCCTGGAATTGGAACGGCGTAAAGTTTAAAGCCAACTTCGGCGGCTCGGCCACGCCAGCCATCATGAAGATTATCGAGCAGGAACTCAGCGCAGCTACCATGCCCAAAGGCAACCGCGCCCAGGTCGACGAAGTCAATCTCACCGACCCCTACATCGACGCCGTCTGCAAATTCGCGGGCACCGCCAATATCGCCCGCGCCGGCTTCAACTTCGCCGTCGATTCCATGTACGGCTCCGGACGCGGCATTCTACCCCGCATCTTCACCCAAGCCGGCGTCAAGTTCACCGCCATTCGCCAGGAACTCAACCCGCTCTTCCCCGGCATCAACCCCGAACCCATCGAGCCCCACATCGCCCTCCTCCGCGAAACCGTTCTCCGCGAAAAATGCGATGCCGGTCTCGCCACCGACGGCGATGCCGACCGCATCGGAGCCGTCGCCGAGGATGGCAGCTTCGTCGATTCCCACAAAATCATTTGCATCCTCCTCCGCTGGCTCCTCGAACGCCGCGACTGGTCCGGCGCCGTAGTCCGCGCCTTCAACACTACCAAAATGATCGACCGCATCGCCGCCAAGCACAACCGCAAGTTAATCGAGTGCTCCATCGGCTTCAAATACATTGCTGATCTGATGATGGAACAAGAAATTCTCATCGGCGGCGAGGAATCCGGCGGCATCGGCTATTCCCGCTTCCTCCCCGAACGTGACGGCGTCCTCAATAGCCTCCTTCTCGCCAACGTCATGGCCGAAGAAGGCAAAACTCTCGGCCAACTCGTAGCCAGCTTGCAAAAAGATTTCGGCCAACACCACTACGGCCGCCGCGACATGCACATCACCGAAGCGCTCAAACAAAGCGCCATCCAACGCGCCCGCTCTGAAGCAACCACCCAACTCGGCCCCTACAAAATCCTCCGCAAAGAATCCATGGACGGCATCAAGTTCTTTCTCGACCTCCCTAAAAACAACGACGCCGAACCCTGGGTTCTCTTCCGCGCCTCCGGCACCGAACCACTCCTCCGCGTCTACGCCGAAGCCTCCTCCCCCCACCTCGTCGCCGAAATCCTCGCCGCTTCCGAGGCATTCGTACAAACAGGCTAAGCCGCCCGCTTCCACCAGCCGGACATTGCACTCATGGGAGTCGCATTTATCGCCACAACAGGCGACAATAAGATTCGCATCTATGAATGAACTGCATCAGGTGCACCGCCAATAGTGAACTGAAAATATGGATCAAGCTCTTCCCAACGCGCCCGACTCCCCCGAAGCCCGCCGCTACAACCAACTCAAGCGCTGGCTCGGTTTCGCCGACCTCGCCACCGGCTTCGTTTTCCTCCTCGTCCTGCTAGTCACCGGCTGGAGCGCCCGCCTCCGCGATTTCGCCCTAGGCCCAGGCGAACAGCGTAATTACTATCTCGCCATCATCCTCTACGTTTTACTCTTGCTGGTTATCAGTAAATTCCTCGGCTTCGCCCTCGAGTTCTACGCCTTTCGCCTGGAGCGCAGTTTTCATCTTTCAGAACAAACTCTCCGCTCTTGGCTCTGGGATGAAACCAAAACTTTCCTCTTAAGCTTCGTCCTGGCCACCATCGTCGTCGAACTCATCTATTGGACCATCCGCTTCGCCCCACAAAACTGGTGGCTCGTCGCCTGGATCATCTTCCTAGCCCTCTTTGTTCTAATGGCGCAAATCGCCCCAGTCGTCCTATTTCCCATTTTCTACAAATTTTCCCCACTCGATAACGACGACCTCAAAAGCCGCCTGGTCAAGCTGGGAGAACGCGCCGGCACCCCTATCCGCGGCGTCTACGAGTGGAAGCTTTCCGAAAAAACCAAAAAAGCCAACGCCGCACTCACTGGCCTCGGCGCCACCCGCCGCATCATCCTCGCCGATACGCTTTTGCAAAATTACAGCGCCGACGAAATCGAAGCCGTTCTAGCTCACGAACTTGGCCACCACGTCCACCGCCACATCCTCAAAAGCATCGCCGTCCAGGCCGCCGTCACTTTCGCTGGATTCTGGCTGGCCTCCGAAGTCCTCCACTACGCCGTCGACACCGCCCGCTGGTTCGAATCCCTCTCCGACTTCGCCACCCTACCGCTCTTGGTCTTGGTCTCCACCGCCATGTCGGTCTTGTTAATGCCGGTCCTCAACGCCTATTCTAGATTCAACGAGCGCCAAGCTGATCGCTATTGTTTCCAGTCTGTTCGCTCCGTGGAACCGTTCGTCACCGCCATGAATAAGCTAGCGGAACAAAATCTCGCCGAGCGCCAACCCTCCAAATGGGTCGAACGCCTCTTCCACTCTCACCCGTCAATCTCCAACCGGGTAGCCGCCGCCCACGCCTGGGCCAAAACCGCACACTCTCGCTAGAACTTCAGCCGCTAACCGAAAGCCTCGCATCCGACCCGCACTGCTCAGACTCTCCGAAACCGCGCTGCCATCCCGCTCCACTCATCCCCGCCCATGAATCGACTGCGTGTCCTCGCATTGTTTCCCAGAGTACAACGATGCCGCCGAGTGCAGGCAATATCTACGTGAGAACGTCTGCCCCTAGCGCCAGCGGACTTCCAGGATATGAGAGGAACAGAGCCTGCCGACGTCACGCTCTAGACTTTGCTTTAAATACGCTTATTGGAGAACTTCCGTCTGGGCGCACAGGCCTTTGCTCTTCCAGTCTCTGTGGTCGATGACGCCCTTGCCTCCATTGAAACTGTGTGATTGCGAACTTTTCTGGGCGGATTGCGTAGCATAGGATGTGAAGTGGGTGACGGATTGAGGTAGGTTTGCGTCGAAAGAGTGTGCGTTTGTTTGTGCTGCTGAGAAAACTTTTGAAGGAGTCTTTCATGCATCGTGCTGTTGCTTCCCTGCTTGCAGTTCTCTTTTGTTTTCCACTATTGCTGGCGGCTGCGCCTGAGGATATTGCTGCGCGTCGGAAGGGTTTGACCGATTTGCTGGCCGAACGCTGGGAATATCAGCTGCGGACTAGTCCGATATTTGCTTCGATTCTGGGGGACAAGCGCTGGAATGACTTGCTGGATGACGGGTCGCAGAAGGCGATTGATGAAGACCTGGCGCGGGCGAAGATCGATTTGGCGAAATTTGAGGCAGTGGATACTTCCGGGTTTCCGGAGCAGGAAGTCTTGAACAAGACTTTGATGGTGCGCGACCTGCGGATGCAGCTGGAGGGGGCGCGGTTTAAGGGCTGGGAGATGCCGGTTTCGCAGAATAGCGGGCCGCAGATTGATTTGCCGCAGTTGGTGTCGTTGTTGGCTTTTACCAACGTCAAAGACTACGAGGATTACATTTCGCGGCTGAAGCAGGTACCGCGGGTATTTGACGAGACTGTGGTGCAGATGCGGAAGGGGATGGCGGAAGGGTTGATGCCGCCGAAGCTGCTGTTGGAGAAAGTTGTGGACCAAGCTGGGGAGATTGCGGCGCAGAAGGCGGAGGATTGCCCGTTTGCCGGGCCGTTTGCGAAGTTTCCGGAGTCTGTTCCTGCGGCGGATCAGAAGCGGTTGCGGGAGGCCGGGTTGGCGGCTGTGCGCGATGCGGTGCTGCCGGCTTATGCGAAGTTTACGGCGTTCGTGAAAGACGAGTATGCGCCGAAAGGGCAGCTTGATCCGGGGATTTGGGCGTTGCCGGATGGCGTGGCGCGGTATAACTTTCGCGTGAAGGAGAGCACGACTACGAACTTGACGGCGGAGGAGATTCACAACATTGGGCTGGCGCAGGTGAAAGAGATTAAAGGACGAATGCTGGGGGTGGCGCAGCAGTTGGGATATAAAGATTTGAAGAGCTTCAATGCTGCGATTGCGGCGAACCCGAAGCTGCATGCGCAATCGCGGGAAGACATTCTCGAACGCTACCGGAAATATACGGCACAGATGTATGCCAAGCTGCCGGAGATGTTTGGGCGGCTTCCAAAAGCGAAACTGGAAGTAATGCCGATTGAGGAGTTCAACGAGAAAGATGCGGCGACACACTACAACCTGGGGGCGGCGGATGGGTCGCGCCCGGCGCACGTGATGGTGAATACGGGGGAATTCGCGAAGCAGCTGCTGATGGACGAGGAAACCACGGCGTACCACGAGGGCGTGCCCGGACATCATATGCAGATCGCGATTGCGCAGGAGTTGCCGGAACTGCCTCCGTACCGGCAGAACGAGTTTTATACGGCGTATACGGAAGGGTGGGCGTTGTATTCGGAACGGCTGGGGAAAGAGGTTGGATTTTTCCAGGACCCGTACAACTATTACGGGCACTTGCAGGGGGATATGTTGCGGGCGATCCGGCTGGTGGTGGATACGGGGCTCCATGCGAAGCATTGGACGCGGCAGCAGGTGGTGGATTACTTCCATGAGCATTCGAACGTTCCGGAAGCGGAGGTTCAGAGCGAGACGAACCGGTATATGGCTTGGCCGGCGCAAGCTTTGGGATACAAGATTGGGCAATTGGAAATCTTGGAGCTACGGCAGTATGCGAAGGATGAGTTGGGGGAGAAGTTTGATTTGCGCGGATTTCACGATCAGGTATTGGGAGCTGGGGCGTTGCCGATGGATGTTTTGTCGGAGCGGATTCATGCTTGGGTAAAGGAACAGAAAGGGGTTTCGGCGGGGAATGCCGGGACGGTGGTTGGAGCTTCTAAGTAAGACTGTTTAAATCAAGAGCAAATCTACAATCAGTCTTTTTGGTCGGTCACCCCTTGCGGGTGGCCGATTGTATTTTGAGGAGCCGATGAAGACAAGCGCGCGGGCGGTGGTACTGGTGCATGGCATTTGGGATACGTCGCGGGTATTTGCTCACATGTCGAGATGGCTGGAGGCGCGCGGCTTTCGGACGCTGGCTGTGGATTTGACGCCTAGCGATGGCACGGTTGGGTTGGAGGAGTTGGCGAGGCAGTTGCGCGAGTTTGTGGAGCGAGAGTTGGCTCCAGGGGAATCGTTTGATCTGATCGGCTTCAGTATGGGTGGGTTGGTGAGCCGGTACTACGTACAAAGGCTGGGCGGTGTGGAGCGGGTGGGACGGTTGATTACGATTTCGACGCCGCATCGGGGGACGTACTGGGCCTATACGGCAGGGAACGTTGGGTCGCGGCAGATGCAGCCCGGGAGTAAGTTTCTGGTTGAGTTGAATCGGGATATGGCGATCTTGGAACGGGTGAGGGTAGCATCGATTTGGACGCCGCTGGATTTGATGATTGTTCCGGCGGGGAGTTCGAGGTTGGGGGAAGAGTTTCGGGTGATGGTGGGGTTGCATGCGTGGATGGTGAGGAGCAGGCAGTGTTGGGAGATCGTGGGGAGGTTGTTGGGGAATTCGTCGCAGGTGCGTTTCCCTAGCTTTGTTTCGAGTGCAAACATTGCAACTCTCGCCCTGTTGCACAGAACGCGACAAGCCGGGGCACCTAAGGGTGATGGTGCGAGAGAGATCAAAATCGAAAACACCGGGCTCGGCGGTGAATTCTCTTCGCGCGGGCAGGATACCCGTGCCTCCATTGTCCTAAGCGGTCGTTTGACATCGAACGTGGAGTGCTCCTAACCTTGTTATTCATCTATGAAAGTACTAGTCCTAGGCAGTGGCGGGCGGGAACATGCGTTGGTGTGGAAGCTGCGGGCTTCGCCGCGGGTGACGAAGTTGTATTGTGCGCCGGGAAATGGCGGGATAGAAGAGGATGCGGAGTGCGCGGCGGTGGACTTGCGGAGTCTGGAGTCGATGGTTACGCTGGCAGAGCGATTGCAGCCGGATTTGACCGTGGTGGGGCCGGAATTGGCGCTAACGGTGGGTGTGGTGGACGAATTCCAGCGGCTTGGTTGGAGGATCTTTGGGCCGACGCGGGCGGCGGCGCAGTTGGAATCGAGCAAGGGCTTTGCCAAGCAGTTTATGCAGCGGCATCAGATTCCGACGGCGCATTATGCGATTTGTCTTTCCGTGGAGGAAGTGCATGAGGCACTGAAGCATTTTTCTGTTCCGATTGTGGTTAAAGCGGATGGCCTCGCGGCGGGCAAGGGCGTTCTAATCGCCAAGACTAAGATCGAGGCGGCGGAAGTTGCGCTGGAGATGCTGAGCGGGAAGATGCTGGGCGCGGCGGGCGAGCGCGTGGTGCTGGAAGAATTTTTGGAGGGAGAAGAGCTGTCGTTCTTGGTGATGAGTGATGGCGAGCGCGTGGCTCCGTTGGTGGCGGCGCAGGATCATAAGCGCGTGGGCGATGGCGATACGGGGCCGAACACCGGGGGTATGGGGGCGTATTCCACGGCTGGAATCTTGGACGACAAGATGCGCGACTGGCTGCTAACGCATGTGGCGCGGCCGGTGGTGGCGGGGATGCGCGACGAGGGGATGGAGTTTCGAGGCATCCTTTATTGCGGGTTGATGATGACAGCGCGGGGACCGATGGTGCTGGAGTTTAATTGCCGGTTTGGCGATCCGGAGACGCAGCCGATTTTGATGCGGCTGGATTCCGACTTGATTGATGCGATGGAGGCCTCGATTGACGGACGAGCCAGCGATGGGAACTTTAAGTGGTCGAGCGATGCGGCGGTTTGCGTGGTGCTGGCCTCGGGTGGGTATCCGGGGACGTATGAGAATGGGAAGAAGATTCTAGGATTGGAAGAAGCTGGCGCTGTGGAAGGCGTAGAAGTCTTTCATGCTGGGACAACGAAGCGCGATGGCGGATTTTATACGGCGGGCGGAAGAGTGTTGGGAGTGACGGCTCGAGGAGCGGATTTGGATGTGGCGCTGCGACGGGCGTATGAAGCGGTGGGGAAGATTGGATTTGAGGGAATGCATTACCGGAAGGATATTGGAGCGCGGGCGGTGAAGAAATAACTTATGAGCAAACCACTGGTATCGATTGTGATGGGGAGTGATTCCGACTTGGAGATCATGCGCGAGGCTGGGAAAGCACTGGACGAGTTTGGGATTGCGTATGAGATGGACGTGACGTCGGCGCATCGCTCGCCGGAGCGGACTGCGGATTTTGCGCGGAAAGCTGCGGGGCGCGGAATTTGCGTGATTATTGCGGGGGCGGGCGGGGCGGCGCATTTGGCTGGAGTGATTGCGGCGCACACGACTTTGCCCGTGATTGGCGTGCCGATTCCTTCAACATCGTTGCAGGGGATGGATTCGTTGCTGGCGACCGTGCAGATGCCGGCGGGGATTCCGGTGGCAACGGTGGCGATTGGGAAGCCTGGGGCGACGAATGCAGGGATTCTGGCGGCGCAGATGATTGGGTTGTCGGACGCGGGAGTGGCGAAGAAGCTCGACGCACATAAGGAGAAGTTGGCGGCGGGAGTAGCGGAGAAATCGGAGAAGTTGCAGAAAGAGCTGCGGGGGTTGCGGAGCTTCGCTCCGCTGGACGGCCGAGGGCGACCGTCCCCACGTAAAGCGGATGTCCCGAAGTAAAAAGCGGCCACAGAAAGCTAGAGCTCCAGCCCCTTCAGATATTCGCGGAAGGGGCCGCCCAGGTCTTCGCGTTGCAGGGCGAACTCGACTGTGGCTTTGAGGAAGCCGAGTTTGTCGCCGGCATCATAGCGTTTGCCTTCGTAGACATAGGCCCACATGCGTTCCTGTTGTAGAAGAGCGCGCATGGCGTCGGTGAGTTGCAGTTCGCCGCCGGCGCCGGGAGTGATCTTCTCTAACACATCGAAGATTGCTGGCGTGAGAATGTAGCGGCCGATAATGGCTTGCTTCGACGGGGCGTCTTCGAGCTTGGGCTTTTCCACCATGTTTTTGATTTCCGAGAGCCGCCCGCCGAAGCGCCCGTCTGCTTGTTGCACATCTAGAACACCATAAGATGAGATGGCGGGGCCTTCGACTACCTGTGTGGCGATGACCGACTGCTGTGTTTGGTTGAAGACTTCCACCATTTGCTGGAGGCAGGGCTTGGGCGCGTCGATAACGTCGTCGGCAAGGATGACGGCGAAGGGTTCGTTGCCGATGAGTTCCTTGGCCATGAGGACGGCGTGGCCGAGGCCGAGCGCTTCTTTTTGGCGCACGTAGGCGACGTGGATGGTGTCGGAAATTTGCTTGACGATTTTGAGGAGATCGAATTTGCCGCGGTCTTCGAGAATGCGTTCGAGTTCGTAGCTGACGTCGAAATGGTCTTCGATGGCGACTTTGCCGCGTCCGGTGATGATGATGATTTGGTCGCAACCCGCGGCCAGAGCCTCTTCCACGCCGTATTGGATGATGGGCTTGTCGACGATGGGCAGCATTTCCTTGGGCTGCGCTTTGGTGGCGGGAAGGAAGCGGGTACCGAGACCGGCGGCGGGGAAAACGGCTTTGCGGACTTTCATTGTCATAAGTGTTCCTAGTTACCCATGTTGTCTTAGGGGCGGAAGCCCCCTGATTTTTATGCTTTTGACTCGGCATTCTACCCAAAAGCTCTGCGTAGCACTTCCAAGCATCCACCAAAACTTACCATAGAGAGATTGCCGAAGGCGGCTACACGGCCTTCGGCTCTTCTTTCAATTCAGCGCTGGCGGCCATTGCTTCTTGATGAACCGCCAGACCCGCCAGCAGATTGTGCAATTCGGGAAGGACTTCGCCCGCGCCGCTGGCTTTTAAGAAAAATTTAAGAATGCCCGCCGGACTGAATTGCGCGCCTTTGTGCGTGGCTACAAAGCGGGCGAGTTTTTCCGGATCGATTTTTGCATTTTGGTGGAAGCGGATGTTGTATTGATCGCGCTTGCGTTCGATGCCGATAGCGCCGACGCGCTGGCAGAGCAGGCGCAGGGCGGCGTAGTCTACCAGGCTGCGGACTGCGCCGGGGAGTGGACCGTAGCGGTCTTCGAGTTCGGCGCGGACTTCGTTGAGCTGTGGCTCGCCCTGGACTCCGGCGACGCGCTTGTACATGCGAAGGCGCTGGTTTTCCTCGGGGATGTAGTCGTTGGGGATGCGAATGTTGAGGGCGAGGTTGAGCTGGATTTCGGATTCTTCGGGGGCTGCTTCGCCGCGGAGTTCGCGGATGGTCCGCTCCAGCATGCTGGTGTAGAGTTCGAAGCCAACGGCTTCGATTTGGCCGCTTTGCTGGCCGCCCAGCAGGTTGCCAGCGCCGCGCAGTTCCAGATCTAGAGCAGCGAGTTTGAAGCCAGCGCCGAGATCGGAGAACTCTTTAAGGGCTGCGAGACGGCGGCGGGCTAGCGGCGTGAGTTCGGTATCTTGCGGGATGAGCAGGTAGGCGTAGGCGCGACGGTTGGAGCGGCCTACGCGACCGCGGAGTTGGTACAGCTCCGACAGGCCGAGGCGGTCGGCGCGGTTGATGAGGATGGTGTTGCAGAGCGGGATGTCGAGGCCGTTTTCAATGATGGTGGTAGCGACCAGGATATCGGCTTCGTGATGCATGAACTTCAACATCACTTTTTCCAGTTCGCCTTCGGACATTTGTCCGTGGCCTACGAGAATGCGGGCCTTGGGGACTAACCCTTGCAGCTTGGTGGCGATTTCCCAGATGGACTCGATACGGTTATGCACGAAATAGATTTGACCGCCACGTTCCAATTCCTGTTCAAGTGCGGACTGGATCAGCTTGTTGTCCCAGGAAGCGACGACGGTTTGGATGGCGATGCGATCTTTGGGTGGCGTTTCGATGACGCTCATGTCGCGAAGGCCGACCATGGACATGTGGAGCGTACGCGGAATGGGCGTGGCCGACATGGTGAGAACGTCGACTTCCTTGCGCATCTGCTTCAGGCGCTCTTTGTGGCGTACGCCGAAACGCTGCTCTTCATCGACGATGACGAGGCCGAGGTCGGCAAACTTTACGTCTTTGGAGAGCAGGCGGTGCGTTCCAATTAAGATATCGAGTTTGCCGGCTTCGAGCTTGGCGAGAGTTTCTTTTTGCTGCTTGGCGGTGCGGAAGCCGCTGATCATGTCGACGGAGACTGGAAATGCGGCGATGCGTTGCTTGAAGGTTTCGAAATGCTGGAAAGCTAGGACCGTCGTCGGCGAGAGAACTGCGACTTGCTTGTTGTCGCTGACGGCCTTGAAAGCGGCGCGCATGGCGACTTCCGTCTTGCCGTAACCGACATCGCCGCAGAGTAGGCGGTCCATCGGTTGGCTGGATTCCATGTCGGTCTTCACGTCGGCGATAGCCATGAGCTGATCGTCGGTCTCGTTGTATTCGAAAGCTTCTTCAAATTCCTTCATCCACTCGGTGTCGGGCTGGAAGCTGTAGCCTTGGACCATTTTGCGCTGAGCGTAGAGTTTGACGAGTTCGTCGGCCATATCCTGCATGGCCTTCTTGACGCGCGACTTCGTCTTAACCCACGCGGGCGTGCCGAGATGATTCAGCGCGGGCTTGGCGCCCTCCGACGAGCGGAATTTCTGGATTAGATCGAGGCGCGTAAGCGGGATGTAGAGTCGGGCGGCGTCGGCGTACTCGAGCTGCATGTATTCGGCTTTGCCGTCGCCCTGATCGATTTCTTTCAGTCCGAGGTATTGCGCGATGCCGTGTTCGAGATGGACAACGTAGTCGCCGACTTGCAGATCGCGGAAGTCGGAGAGGAAAGGTGAGGTGCGGGCGCGGCGGCGCGTGCTGTGCGTGACGACAGTGTCGGATTCGTCGAAGAGATCGCGCGCGCCGAAGAGCGCGAGGTTGGCTTCGGGAAGTAGCACGCCGTCTGGGACATAGCCTTTGACCAGGGTGGCGGTTTGGGCGTCGGTGAAGCGGGCAGTTTCTTCGATCAAATTTTCCGAGCCCGGGCGGACGCGGCTGCCCATGCGGTAGGGGAGGTTGTATTCGGAGAAAATTCCGGCGAGACGCTCGAGTTCTCCAGTGCTGGGCGCGACGAAGACGACGTGCTTGGATTCCTTGGTGAGGCGATGAACTTCCTCCGCCATGGAGGCGACCGTGCCGTGGAAGCGTGGGGTGGGTTGCGAGATTAGTGTGACGTGCTCGACACCGGGGGCTTCCACGCCGAGGTGTTCGAAGTCGATGCTGGTCATGCTGGCGATTTTTGCAACCCATTCTTCGGGAGCAAAGAAAAGATCCTCGGGCCGGACCAGGTTGCCAATCTGGCTTTGCTCGTGGACGTTGAGCAGCTTCTCCCACCAGCGGTTGTGTTCCGTTTGTAGAGCAGAAGGCTCATCCATCACAACAACAGCGCGTGGCAGCAAGTCCAGCAGACTGTGCTCGGCCCCGGCGATGGGGGCGTAATACTCCCACCCTGGAAACACGGTTGCGCCCTCGGCACGAGCCGCTTGCTCGACCACATCGTGCTGGCCGGAGATGCGCTTGCCGGAAAGGCGGGCATGGATGGTGCCGAGAAGCTTTTCCGTCAGCGGCGTTTCCGTCAGCGGCAGTAGATTAATTTCATCCACTGGCGTGGCGGAACGTTGCGTGGCTGGATCGAACTTGCGGATGGATTCGACTTCATCGCCGAAGAGTTCGATGCGGAGCGGGCGCTCGGCTTCTGGTGGGTAGACATCGAGAATGCCGCCGCGTAAGGCGTATTCCCCGGGCATTTCGACGATATCGGCGACGGTGTAGCCGACGCTGTTGAGGTGCTGAAGGAGGCTTTCTGTGTCTACGGTTTCACCGCGACGGACGATGCGTGCGAGATCGACATAGTACGGGCCATCTTGCAGGCGCATGGCGGCTGAGGTCAGCGGCGTAACTATGATCGACGCGCCTCCGGTGGCAATTCTCCATAGGGCAGCAGCGCGAGCTTCTTGAATTTCTGGATGTGCGGACTGATTTTGGAACGGAAGCACGTCGCGGCTAGGAACGTAGACCACGAACTCAGGATCGAGCGCGCCGGTCATCTCCACCATCGAGCGCAGCATAGGGTAGAGATCTTCGGCGGCGTTGTTGTCGGGGACGATCACCAACAACGGCCTGCGGGACGCCTGGTGCAACAACGCAAGCAGCAAGGCTTTGGCGGTGGGGGTGAGTCCAGACAGACGTATCCGCCCCGTGCCCTCACGCAGGTGGGAGGCAGCACGCCGGAAGGCGGGCAAAGTTTCCACATCCGCGAAGACTTCACGGACGAACGGCAATAGCATGCAGACTTATTTTAGCAGGCAAGAAGAAAGGACAGCCCGGAGCCCCCGAAGCTGTCCCAGCCCTCCCGGTTAGAAGGGATGTCAATAACCTGAAGATAATCGTGCTCTGTTGCGGAGAGGTTGCAAACTAGTTAATATCGCGTGAATTCGTAAAAAGGATCGCGTGGGGATGGCCGCCCTCGGCCGTCCAGGTTTTGATTGCGTGCTCAGTATTAAGTAGAGCAACACCAGCGAAGCTGCGCTTCGCGACGGCCGGGGGCGAACCTCCCCACGTTAAGACTTTGCAATCCTGGCACCCGCGCAACCGTTAAAATGATTTCTAGTACAGTTTAAGAAAGGTCACGATGGCGCGAAAAACAGAACAATCCCGCAAACTGCAACAGCGCGCGGAGAGCATGATTCCGGGTGGAGTGAACTCTCCAGTGCGAGCGTTTCGGGCGGTGGGCGGCGATCCACCGTTTATTGTGCGCGGTAAGGGCTCGCGCTTGTGGGACGCCGACGGCAACGAGTACATCGACTACATCGGGTCGTGGGGGCCCATGATTCTGGGACATGCTTTCCCGGAAGTGGTGGAGGCGATCACGGCGGCGGCGGCTAATAGCTCCAGCTTTGGCGCGTCCACCCCGGCGGAAGCGGACTTGGCGGAGATTGTGATTTCGGCGTTTCCGCACATGGAGAAAGTGCGGTTTGTCAGCTCCGGGACCGAGGCGACGATGTCGGCCATCCGGCTGGCGCGGGCTTACACGAAGCGCAAATACATTGTGAAATTTGAGGGCTGCTATCACGGACATGCCGACGCGCTGCTGGTGAAGGCGGGATCGGGCGTGGCGACGTTGGGGATTCCCGGCTCGGCTGGCGTGCCGGAAGAGTTTACGCAATTTACGCTGGCACTGCCGTTCAATGACCGGGAGGCACTGGAAGCGGCGTTCCAAAAGTTTAACCGGCAGATTGCGTGCGTGATAGTGGAGCCGGTGGTGGGAAACATGGGCTGCGTGGCTCCGGCGGCGGGATACTTAGAACGGCTGCGGGCGATTACCGAACGCGATGGGACGCTGCTGATCTTCGATGAGGTAATGACGGGATTCCGGTTGGCATTTGGCGGGGCGCAGGAATTGAACGGCATTCGGCCTGATCTCACGACAATGGGAAAAATTATTGGCGGCGGGCTCCCCGTCGGCGGATATGGCGGACCTAGCGAAATTATGAATTTGGTGGCGCCGCTGGGTCCGATGTATCAGGCAGGCACGCTCTCGGGAAATCCGCTGGCCATGTCGGCGGGGCTGGCGACGCTGCGGCATCTGAAGGCTCACCCCGAGATTTACGCGCGCATCGACACCTTGAGCGCGAAGCTGGTGGCTGGAGTCTTGGCTGTGGCGAAGACTGCCGATGTGGCCATGACCGCGAATCGAGTTGGCTCGATGTTTACGTGGTTTTTCGCACCGGGCGCGGTTCATGATTGGGACACGGCGGCAAAGGCCGATACGGTGGCCTTTGGGAAATTTTTCCGCGGGATGCTGGACAACGGCGTGTATCTGCCGCCGGCGCAGTTTGAAGCGGCGTTTTTGAGCGCGGCGCATACGGAAGCGGACGTTGAGGCGACGATTGCGGCGGCGAAGGTGGCGCTGGGAAGTTAGCAAGAGCCGATTCACCACTGAGACACGGAGAATACATCCTAAAGAGCTTTTGAGTTTCCAATCTGAGTGGATGCATTCCGAAGGGAGTCACCCCATGAGAACCGGCAAGGCACCAAAAACCGTAGATGAATACCTCGCAATTGTTCCGGAACCGGCACGCAGTACCTTGAGCAAAGTTCGAGCGACGATCCGTTCGGCCGCGCCACCGGAGGCCACTGAGGGCATCAGCTATGGCATGCCGATGTTCAAGTACAAAG
>JAYTQD010000460.1:0-1182 GCA_043746935.1 Acidobacteriaceae bacterium
TGTCGTAACGGTGTCATGGGAATCTCCCTCAGGTTGAAATCGTGGTTATGGGGATAACCGGTTTCAGTTTGAAGGACCTTTCCGCCCACTTCCAGCGGAGTTTTACCTCAGAACCTCTACGTATGTTCCTGTTCCGTACTGCCGCGGAGCGGTTTAGTTCAATGATGGTACACCGGTGAGAGCTTTCCAACTGCTTGCCATGAGTTCAGCCTCCTTGCGAAGTGGGATGGCGGGCATCCCTTTCGTTGAAGTAGTGAGCCCGGAAGGAAAGCGTATCACCTGTCCGAAGTTATTTTGAGGAGGGCCTCTGGCCCTTACGTTAACTTAAGACCCGTCGCGTTAGCCTTTTAGACGCACTTGCTGAAGTGGAGCGCTCTGACAAGACCTATCCATTCCCACAACGGGGGTTCTGTGAGCTTCGTAGCGGAAGCATGACACCCGCCTGATTTTCCAATCTAGCTGATCAGGGTCTTTCTGGCTCGGTCGAAACAATGCCCACCGAGCATGCGCGCCCAATGGTCCCTGTACCGGTATGGTACGAACGGCAGCTAGTACAGCTCGCTCTTTCCGATCAAAAATGGGAAGGCCGAAACTCTATGAAGCCCGCACTCCATCGATTCCGTCCCCCCGTCAAACCCACTCGCGTGGAGGTTGATCGTTGTCCTTTGTGCTGTGACCTGGATGGAACGCTCATCCATTCCGACACCCTGCATGAATCCATTCTCGACGGTCTGCGACAGAATCCACTGGCCATGGCAGGCTTGCCATTGTGGCTCTTACAGGGCCGCGCGCAATTCAAGAAGCGAGTCGCCGATTGTTCCCAATTCGACGCCTCCACGCTGCCCTATCGAGAGGATGTCTTAAACGCTCTCCGCCAAGCGCGCGCTGAAGGGCGGCAACTGGTGCTGGTCACAGCGGCCCATCGCGACATCGCCTTGGCAGTAGCCGCGCACCTTCAAATCTTCGATCGCATTATTGCATCCAGCGATACACAAAACCTGAAAGGTCCCGCCAAGCGCGCCGCGCTAGACAATGCCTTCGGCGAACACAACTGGGATTATCTGGGCGATTCCCGCGACGACCTCGACGTCTGGGCGGGTGCGCGTAAAGCCTGGATTGCGGGTACTGTCGAGCCTGAGGATGTTGAGATCGAACGCCGCTTCACGACCCACTCGCCCGCCA
>JAYTQD010000461.1:0-1182 GCA_043746935.1 Acidobacteriaceae bacterium
CGCCTGGTACTTCCGATATAGCGGTTGAAGATTCGCGTGAAAGGTGTGTTGCTTGCGCATAAGCACCACAATCAATGGCAATTCTATGCGGTTCGATCAACCGCAACGCTGGTTGGCTTGATTGCCGCACGCACGAAGATCACACCGCCAATAAAGCTATTATCCAAAGTCAAGTCGCCGGATCGCGCAGGGTCCGGGTTGTGGTGCGTAGTCGGGGAGGGTCACAGAACATGTCCAGCGAGTTGTTCCAGCGTCATCGTGCGATGCTTGAATTGGTTTTGGATGCCTTGGCAACCCGGACCGGTTTCGCGGCTTACTCGCCAAATTCGGTGGACTACAACGAAATCCTGGAAGCTGAAGGCAAGAATGCCTTTGCCAGCTATTGCAATTCGTTCTTCTATCTTGACCAGCCTGGGAGCGGAGAACGATTGGGCGAGGAGGTCTCTCCTTTTGCCTTTGGACTTGGGATTCAGTACCCCAAGGCCAACTTGGAAGCAATATTTCCAGCCATGTTGCGCGCCAAGGAATCGTGGTCGCGCCTTGATCTCGAGACACGCGCCGGGATTTGTCTCGAGATTCTCCATCAGCTGAACGCCCGCTCTTTCGAGATTGCACTTGCCACGATGCACACGACCGGAGCACCGTTCGACCTGGCGTTTCGATACGGAGGGCCATATGCGCAGGAGCGCGGTTTGGAAGCCGTTGCCCTGGCGTATCAGGAGATGAAAAGCATCCCGCATCGAGCGATATGGAGAGAGCCGGAGGGCGTATCCGTCGAAACTATTGCGAAGACTTTTCGTGTTGCGGGTGTCGGCGTGGGCCTTGTGATTGGGTGTGCAAGCGAGCCGAACTGGGTTGCCTATCCGGGCTTGTTTGCTGACTTGATGGCCGGAAACGCAGTAACGGTCAAACCGCACCCAATGTCGGTGTTGCCGCTGGCGATCACGGTCGGCGTCGCACGGCGCGTACTCAAAGATGCGGGCCTTCCACCGGACTTGATCACTCTGGTGGTTGACGAAGTCTCGCAGCCCCTCGCTCAGGTCTTGGCTGCTCGGCAGGAAGTGCGGCTGATCGACTTTGCAGGCAATTCATCGTTTGCGCATTGGCTGGGCGAAAACGTTCGGCACGCACGACTGCGCGGCCTCACCGGTGCGGTCAATCCAATCGTGATTGACAGTACTG
>JAYTQD010000462.1:0-1179 GCA_043746935.1 Acidobacteriaceae bacterium
CAACAGACTTCTCAAGCGCCTGGCGCGTTGAAATGTCTTTGACTGAACAACCCGGTTCAGTTGCTCTCGAACGCGTTCCAGCGAAGGCAGCAGAGAATCGCTCTCCGTAGACTTCGCCATTTCAAAGGCTTCCGCTACTTGTCCCATTTGCATTTTACCCTTCCCTTAGGTCTCGTTTGTGAGGCCGAGGCCGTGGTCTGCAATTGAGAAGCCAATACGCAAGAAGCTGGCTTTCTAGCGTTGTTTGACTCACCGAAGCCGGCCAGGTGTTACGTTTTGCGCCGCTTGCCAGGAGGATTCGTAACGACATCGATATTCGCCACTTTCATACTGCGTAGCCTTGCTCGGTCTCGCCTTTCAAACGCACGCGTAAAAACAGGTCCCCCACCATTACCTTTCAACCCAACTCTTACCAGCAATCAATATCGGTAATCCGTTAAGTGTCAGATAGTACGCGTCACCGCCGTTGGCCTCTGGCGTGCAACTACGGAACTGCGCACGTCCTACGTCAGAACAGTGCGCGCCAATCTAACTATTAAGGAACCTACTATGCGTGGCTGGATTATCTTAGACAGTTTGATGGCCTTAACCGGGCTGGCGTCAATTGCATCAGGACCTCAATCCCTGCGTTCAGCCGTGTGTTTGTCGTCACTTGGCTTACTATTGTTGATGCTCGCTTTGGGTGCAAGAATGGTGCGCGGGCGGGAGTGATGGCGCCTTCGGACCGACGATTGGTCATTGCGTTCTTTACAGGTCAGGATCGGTCGATGCAGGAAGCCGCAGATTCCATGCGGCGGCTCTACCCGCGGCAGAAAGTTGATTCCGACTTAGCGGGCGCTCAGCCTTCCTCGCATAGGCCCGCTTCTCATCTGCGAATGCCGGATGAGTCGATGTTGTCCGTTTGGCTGCCGGTTTCGGATTTGGCGGCGGCCGTGCAGACGCTGCAGGCGGCGCACGCAAGGTCTATCTTCTTGACCGGCGGAGGTTTACCAGTTGATCGGTTGGCTGGACAACGTCAGGCGGTATCCGATTGCAACACCCTACTGAAAACCCTAACTGAATGGGAGCGGGCGGAGGCTGAAGCCCGCGACTATCTAGTCCAAAGCGTCGGATTGGGCCATCCCGCGTCTCCGGCGGCGCAGTGGGTCATGGACAATGCGTACCTGGTCAAACTTGGCA
>JAYTQD010000463.1:0-21420 GCA_043746935.1 Acidobacteriaceae bacterium
GACCGCCATCCAAGCACTCAGACGCACTCCATAACAGCCTGCATGAAATGCCACTTCGTCTTAGCAGGAGAAGTGTGTTCCACGGAGGAATTATGAAACGAGTCATATTGTTCGCACTCGCGAGTTGCCTGTTGACCGCGCCTTCGCTCTTCGGGCAAGCGCTGGCAGGAGACCGTTTTGAGGGTGGCATATTCACGGATTACTTTGGCCTGCAACGAACTACACCGAACACGAACTACATCGGCCTTGGTGCGCGAGCCGCGTTCAATCTGCGTCCCAGCTGGCAGCTGGAAGGTGAAATGAGCTATGACTTTAAGCGCAATTTCACCAGCCCTTTTCATAACGGAGTAACTACGCAACTGGTCAACACACGGCTGCGGAATTTGCATGCGCTGTTTGGGCCCAAGTACGACTTCGGCACCGGGGCTGTGCGGGCCTTCGTGACGGCGAAGACCGGTTTCGTCAACTTCAGCGTTTCGGATCAGAATGCGGCTGCGGGATTCCAGGGCGCTCTGGGTGGGGTTACGTCTGGAAATACACGGGTGGCGTTTTATCCTGGGGTGGGCGTGGAAGGCTTCGCGGGGCGATTGGGATTGCGTTTGGATGTGGGCGACGAAATGTACCTGGATGGTGGGATACGGCACAACATGCGGGTGACGTTTGGACCGCAGTTGCGGTTCTAGACGAGCCGACTAGTCACGTTGTTTCAAAACAGGGTGGGTGGAGGGTGGCAGCAGGAATGGGAACTCCACCACCCGTCCACCGACCGGAATTCGGAACACAAACTCTTCGCGCTTTTTCCAGTCCCCTACCCACTTGCCGCGCGAGGGAAAGAAAACCCATCCTGAGACTTCCGGCGTAACGGCATCGAGAACGGTGTCCTTCAATGCCTTGGTGCTAAGGAAATCCTGCATTTCACTGACCAGTTTCTGGTGTTCGCGCAGGCGTTCTTCGTTTTTTTCTACTTTCTCTGGGCGATTTTCCAGATCTTTATCCGTTTGGTGCATCAGATCATCCGTTTGATTCTGAATGTGGTTCGCCAAATTATCGGGATCCCAGGAGCTAAAGCGCCATTGCGAGTGCTGGACGAACTCCAGACTGGCATCGCTCTGTTTAACGAGTAGCGGCGCGGAATCAAGATTGCGGACAGTCAGCAGCACACTCACAACATGGCCAGCGCGGCGTTGCGATTGCGTGAGCTCACGTGGATCAACCGCGAGAGAAACCCGCAAAGTGCCGTCGGTGATGACATATTGGTCGAGGTTATCCTGAGCGGCCACTCCGAGAGCGCATCCTGAAGCACCCTCCTGCCAGCGTAGCGTGGGCACGGTGTCTTTCTTGTGCCCTGCAAGACTGGTAGACGTCAGCAGCAGCACGACAAAAGCGTATAGCAATGGACGGCTCTGGTTCACGGGCGCTTCTCTATCTCTTAGGCCGACTCTTATGCACGACTTCCGCATGTTAGTTTTTTGTAAATTTTTTGCTCAACCCAGACTACCTGGGCAAGAGGAATCGATCAACCTTGCGAATTCAGAGGCTGCTCGTATATCGTCGAGAGGTTCGAACCATTCAAAATTCGCAGGAGAATCTCCCCATGAAGCGCTTCTTTGCCCTGGTTTTACTGCTCGCGGCAACTGCCGTGTGTTCTTTTGCCCAAACGCAAGCTGAACGCGACCGAGCAATTCAGTACTTGGAAAAAACCCGCCAGGGAGTCTTGGACGCTACCAAAGGACTCTCGGCAGCGCAGTGGAACTTTAAACCAGCGCCCGATAAGTGGTCGGTGGCGGAAGTGGCCGAGCATATTGCCGCAGCGGAAGATTTTCTGTACGGCAACATCCAGGACAAGATCATGAAAGCACCCGCTCGGCCCGCTGGAGAAGACGTGAAGGTAATCGACGAAATGGTTGTGACGGCACTGACCGACCGCACCCACAAGGCACAGGCCCCCGAACCACTGAAACCGAACAACCGCTTTGGATCTCCAGAAGGAAGCCTGAAACACTTTGAGGAAAGCCGCGCGAAGACGGCGGAACTAGCAAAGAGTGGCCAGGGACTACGCGATCATGCGGAAGACAGCTTCCTGGGCAAGAAACTGGACCCGTACGAATGGGTTCTGTTCATCAGTGCGCACAGTGAACGGCACACCAAGCAGATATTGGAAGTGAAGGCCGATCCCAACTTCCCCAAGAGCTAGCCAACACCGGGCAGGGGTGCATCCAGCGCCCCAGTCTCTTTCTTTCCCTTTTTTCCCACAGCCCCCGCCGAGCCGTTTCTCCAAAACTGGTCCAGGGCAGCCATCTTAAAACCATCCAGATTCGAGTATCCCCCGTTGCTGTCTTTATATTATCGTTCTTCTTTTGGATCATTAGTTTGTGAAACATGGCCCATCACCAGGGTCGCAATCTGCGCTGTGCATAGTGGCATCGGCGCGAGTCTGCGAAACACTCAGCGCCGCCTCCGTGGTCTTGCTATCCGAATAGATGGTGTATCCGCCCACTATGCCCACCGACAACAACCCCAGGATGTAAACGCCGGAAACCGCCAGTAGCTTGTTGGCTCAGCTAATGTCAGCGATATGCACCATATGCTTGCAGTACTCTCCGACTTACTGAGACGCCAACGAAGTCTGGCTACAGTACCTTCGGCTTTGACTATCGGCTTTTCGGAGGGCACACTTTAGAGCTCTGACTGCTGTAGCCATGCAGTCAGTTCTTAGGAGGTTCGATGCCTTTGGGGTGGACAAACTGACAGTTCTGAGAGGACGTGCATCGACGAGACGGAATCGAGTAAGCCATGTTCGCGCCAATAAATTTGGCGGCAGGGAGATCCCTGCCGCCAATTTCTATACTCGCAACAACTTGCGCTTTGCTTAGTGGCCTTTCCGGTCGTGGCGGAGGTCGCGCTTGTCGTGCCGGATATCTTTCCGGTCATGGTTCCGGTCGGTACGGTCGTGCCGCAGATCGCGTTTGTCGTGGTTGATGTCACGCTGGTCCTGGTTGCGGTCGGCGCGGTCGTGGTTGAGGTCGCGCTTATCGTGGTTAATGTCTTTCTGTTCTGCTCTAGCGGCGGCGTAGTTCCCGTTCTTGCGGTCTTGGTTGCGCTCAACGCGGTCCCGGTTGATGTCTCGGCGATCATGGTTAATGTCACGTTGATCGCGGTTGCGGTCAGCTCGGTCGTTGCGAAGATCGCGCTTGTCCCCGTTAATATCGCGCTGGTCTTTGCGAATATCGCGGCGGTCCTGGCGCAAATCTTGGCGATCACCTTGTACATCGCCGTTGGCGGGCGCAGCGGGTGCCGTTTGTGCCAGGCTGAGCACGGAAGCTGCGGAAACGAAGGTCAGAATCAGTAGACTGCGTCGCATAGTTATTTCTCCTGTTGAGTTCTCGAGTTCTTTCGTTCTGGAAACGATTCCGTAACCAAGGGGTCAAGTTCAAGTACTGTATTTTGTCCTACTGAGGTGGAAACCCGGGCGCGAAGAAAAAGTTTCGTGGGAAATTTGAATCTCGAAAGTAACCCAGAGCCGCGATGGCTGGCGGATTACTGCAAGACCGAGGTGACAGCCAGAGTAATGCCGGGCCCAGGTGCTCCGCCGCGCTGGCCCGACAATTCGTTGAGGAACTCCTCGGGCGTAAGTTCATCGCCACGAACAAACAAGGCCAGTAGCGGATCGGCAGCAATCTTCGCGGCATCGCTGCGGGACGCGACACTCACGTCAATCTCTTCCGGCTCAACAAAAATCTGTGGTGAGTGCGAGGATTCAATGCGCAAGGTTTCCAGAAATACCGTCACCTTGGCTTGCTCGTCTTCCGTTTTCTGCAAAAACTCGACACCCATCCCGGTTTCCGGATGGGTGACGCGCACCGTCCCCTCGGCACGCAAATCATGGATGCCCGAACGCATTAACAACGCAACGCGAGTACGTAGCGGGAAAGGCGCGGCTATCTTCAGATAGCACGCATGTATACTCAGGTCGGTCAACTCCGCCGGAACAGGAGCGTCCAGTTCGTCAACCGGCTCACCGGTGACGCCTTCCAGCCAGTGTTGTAACTGTAGGCGAGCCTCAGGAGAGATCTGCGTGAAACGCATACCCACCACTCCCTGCGGATTGCGCCATGCTACTTCGGCGCCAACCTGAATTGGGTCCAAAGCCTGGGGCACGAAAAACGAGAGTTGTACCGCTCCGGTCGCCAGCGAAGATTTTGGCAGACGTAGCGCCATACCGCCTTCACCAAGGTCGGCACTTTGGCACGACAGATCCGACTTGTCGAGCCAGGTACACTTGACGGGAATTTCCACCGGTATGCGCTGATTGCGGCGGCGCTCCCGTTTCATCAGAGCGCGCACCGCACGAAAACTGGATTTGGTGCGTTCCGCGGACAAGGACTTGTGCAAAACAAAGTGTGCGCCGCGTGAGAAGGCAGCGCCGAGCGGCACGTCGGGATCAACAAAGGCCACCACCACGGCACGCTTATTTGCAGGTGCGAGCTGAACGCCACGAATCACCTGGTCAGCGGCCATTGCGTCGCTAAAATCGACGAGTACCGCCTCGAAACGCTGGCGTGTCACCTTCTGGATGGCGGCCTCGCCGTCAGCGCACGCAACCACCTGGATCTCAAGGTCGCTCAGCACGCGCCGCACCAGACGTTGCAGCTTTTCGCTGGAACTGACCAATAACGCCGTCAATGGTGATTCAGACGCCAAATATCTCCCTGGGTAGTAATGCTTGCCAGAACTCAATGACATGCTAAGTTTCGGACCTGCCATCCCAAGCTTCCTGGCTGGTTCTCCGCTGCTAGTTTCCTGCTGTGTGTGCGGCAGCCACAGGCGAATCGTCGTCCTGGAGGAGATGTTGCACGGCCTCCAAATCCTTGGCGGCGGCCTGGAGAGCTTCAATTTGTTGGCGCAATTGCGCCTGCTGGGTCTGCTTGCTGCGTAAAACCTCGTAGATATCTTTCAAGGAACCCTCCAAGCCGGACTCTACAGTTCCTATCGACGAGAAGCAACGCTGGCTCCAGCTTCCCGATTACCTCGGTAAGTGATTGAAGACTAGGGGTTTGGTGGAAGTGGATCTCGGCCCCCGCACCTTTGGCTTCGACGAGTGCGCTATCGCCACAGCACGGAACTCCTCGTCCGGGTAAACATGGTCCTTTACAATTTCCAAAAAAAGTGGTAAGTTATCAAAGAATCATATAGTTACAGACGTACAAATAATTTCTGAACTTACTGAACGGGCACCACGAGCATCCCCATTCTCTACTCGTCTCCGCGCTGGGATGCAGTTTGGCTTCCTTCACGAAATTAAACTGGGTTTGCCTGTATCCGTTTCAGGAGCGGTTGAGTCTATATGTTGAAGCAGTGGGCTGAGATCGAGCAGTCATCCTAAGAAAGTTGCGAGGCACAATCCCCCCATGGCAAAACGACGCGGAAATCCCAACTGGGGTAAGCCAGAACCGTTGGGTCCGATTACCCCGACCATCACGGAATTCGAGCAAGTGGTGAAGGAATATAAGCTGGAGCCGGACCAGTATCTGCGCTCGACACGCCTACGCGAATGGGCGCGGCGCAACAAGAATTCGAAATACATCCCGGAACCCTTGCTCGAAGCATGGGGTTTTGAAATCGAGTCGACGCTGTAAGTCGTTGAAAGACATAGAAGGCTCTGGGTCGCCCTGATACTGGCGGCCCTTTGCTTTTGCCATTGCAGGTCAGAGCTGGGGGGAGGCAAACCGATGATGATCAAGGGTTTGGCGTTGCACAAGGCGAGTTTCTTGGCGGCATTGGTGCTGCTTCCCGCTCTTCCGGGCGTCAGCTTGCCGATGCCGGAGATTGTGGCGCTGATCATCGCGACCAGCTTCGCGGCGGGGTTAAACATCTACGCCACGGTGGGCACGTTGGGGCTGCTGGGACACTACCAGGTTCTCGTGCTACCCGTGGGATTGCACCTGCTCACGGACGGGTGGGTGATTGGCATAGCGGCAACGATGTTCGGGATCGAGTTTTTTGCCGACAAGATCCCCGCCTTTGACTTGATCTGGAATGCGATGCACACGTTTGTGCGGGTTCCGGTGGCGGCACTGATGGCGTATCAGGCCACCGCCTCACTTTCACCCGTGGAGCAGATGATGGCCACACTGGGCGGAGGACTGATCGCTCTGGCGGCGCATGGTGGCAAGACGGCAGCGCGCGCGGCAGTCACGCCTTCGCCCGAACCGTTCTCGAATGCGGCGCTGAGCTTGACGGAAGACGGGATCGCCATAGGGTTAACGTGGCTGGCGACCAAACACCCTTACACCGCAGCGGGGATTGTGCTGGTGGGATTGGTGTTTGTGGTACTCATCCTGCGCTTTGTGATGCGGTCGATGAAGGCTTTGTTCCGGGGCGCGGAGGAGCAGATTGAGCACGCGCCGGCGCGGGCCGCCTAGTACCCGTTCAGACGGGGGCTGCAAAGCTGCGCTGAGTTGGCGGATGTGGCCGAGCAGCGCCCCGTGGAGCCGGGTTCGCTGTAGAAGCGCCACCATCCGTTCCGCTTAACTTGAACTGACTCACCGTGTTGTGCAGATCGAGGGCAAGGGTGGAGAGATCTCCGCACGACATCGCGGCTTGTTCCGCGGCGTCGGCGGACTCCTGGGCAAGGTTTGAGATCTGCGTGATGTTCCGGGTGATGTCCTCAGTGGCACTGGCCTGCTGGGAGGCGGCCGTCGCGATGCACGCGATCAGACCGCCCACTTCCTCGGCCACCTGAATGATCTGACTGAGGGTAGCGCCAGATTCCGTGGTTCTCTCGACACCGACCTCCACGTCGTGACTGCCAGCGTGCATGGCTTCGACCGCGCTTTTGGTTTCGGACTGGATGGTTCGGACCATCAGAGCAATTTCCTTGGTAGCTTTGCTAGTGCGTTCGGCAAGCTTGCGCACTTCGTCGGCGACGACGGCGAATCCACGGCCTTGCGCGCCGGCGCGCGCGGCTTCAATGGCAGCGTTCAGGGCGAGGAGATTGGTTTGATCGGCGATGTCGTCGATCACCGCGATGATGCGGCCAATGTGCTCTGAGTTTTTCCCCAGCTCGGCGATGCGAGCGGCAGCTCGCTCGGTGGAACCGGCAATGCTGCGCATGGTGGTGAGGGCCTGATCGGCAACGTGCCCCCCCTGCCGAGCGGCTTGGGCGGCTCTCTGGGAGGCATCAGCTGCGGTCTGGGAATTGCCCGCGACTTGCTCAACAGTCGTGGATATTTCCTGCATAGCGATCGCAACCTGATGGGCGCGATCACGCTGCGTTTCAGCGGACTGGGCGGCTTGGCTGGTGGAGGACGCAACACGGTCACTGGCCGCGGCAAGTCGTTCCGAAGCCTGACGCACGGACGCAATCATCTTTTTCAGCGCGCGTTGCATTTCGTTAATGACACCTGTGAGTTCACCCAGTTCGTCAGTGGAGTAGATGGAAAGCTCCTCGCCGGTCAGGTCTCCAGAAGCAATGCTCGCGGCGCGCGCGACGACAGGTCCGAGACTCAAATCAAAGCGGCGGCTGATGAAAAGTGCCAGGCCCATGGCGGCGATGGCCGCGAGGAAGGTAACGGCCCATTGGACAGCTTGTGTGTTGCGGCTGGTGGCGGCCAGCACCGTGATCTCCTCGTTAGTGCTTTTTTGCTGGTCCTCCATGAGAGTCTTGAGACTCTCCGCCAACACCCGCTGCCGGGGAGCAGCGTCAGACTTGAGCAAGTCGAAAGCCTGTCCCATGGCCCCGCTACCATGTCCGGCGGCGAGATCTTCAATTTTGTCTTGCACTGCCTTGTACTCCGCCGTCTGGCTCGCGATGGCGTCAATTTTTTCTTTCTCCGCGGGAGTCAACTCTTGGCTTAGCGTTTGCAGCTGGATGATCGCGTTCTCCGCTGTTTTCCAAGTCTCGGCACGATCCTCTTTGAAATGTCCGGCTTCCACTGGATCGGAACCGAACAAGACATAGCCACGCAGGGCTGCGGACGCACTCGCAGTGGCGCTTCTGGTGGTGGCTGCGTTCATACTCGCCGGGTAGCGGATGTTCTTGATGCGTTCTTGACTGGCGGCTGCGGCGTGCAGGCGAAGGCTCACAATCCCGGTGCTGAGCAACATGAGGGCAACAATGGCGCCAAAACCTGCGATCAGTTTGTTGCGGATGGTGAGCTTCATGGCGAAAGACGTCCTCTTTTTGAACCGGCCGAACTTCCCAATTCCTGTCGCGATGGCTCCGCGGAGCGTGCCAGATCGCCTATTGCTGAAAATTGACTTCGATCATCTCGACCGTCTTCGAAGGCGCCTTCGTAAACACCCATTGCTTAGCGGCAACAACCGCCGCATCACGCAGCAAAGCATGTCCCTGAACCACCTTCACGTCGTTGACCTGCCCTTCGGGATCGACGTTGAGCTCCAATTTAACCAAACCGGTGACATGCATTTTCCTGGCGAGCTCCGGATATACAGGTGGAACCCGCTTCTTGGCAGTACGGTCCTCGGCTAGCAACGATGTTCCACAAATAAGCAGCCCCAAAAATACTGTTAGTACTCGGGACAATGACATGGCAGGCACGCCTCCCACACGTGCGTCCCCTCAGGGGTTATCGGCACGGGAGACGGGAGCTTGAGTGTGGGTAAACAGCCAAGCAGAGAAGACGAGACGAAAATGGTGGGCGGTGCAGGACTCGAACCTGCGACCTCCTCGGTGTAAGCGAGGCGCTCTAACCAACTGAGCTAACCGCCCATTTTTACGCCTGAGAGGCGCTTGCATCCCTGTTGGCAGTATACGGATTCGAAATGAGGGCGGTCAAAACAATTGCTGGCAGAATATTCACATTCCGTGCCTGCTAAACTGGCGCGTGCGGCGACTCATCATCAACGCGGATGATTTTGGGCTAACCTCCAGCGTGAACCGGGCGATTGCAGAGTGTCACGCGCAGGGCGTGGTGACGTCGTCGACGTTGATGGCGACCGGCGCAGCGCTGGAAAACGCGGTCGCACTGGCCACACAATCACCGAAACTGAGTGTAGGCTGCCATGTGGTTCTGGTGGATGGCGCGCCTGTGCTGCCCGCGAGCGAGGTTCGCTCCCTGGCGTATGCGGGAAACGGAACGGAATTCGCGCGAACGCTGGGTGGATTTGTGCAACGCGCCGTAACTGGGCGGTTTGTAGAAGCTGAGATCGAAGCCGAAGCCACGGCGCAATTCCGGAAACTGCAAGACGCGGGCATCGAGATCACACACTTCGATACGCACAAACACACGCATATCTTCCCTGCTGTTCTACGTCCGCTATTACGGGCGGCGCAGGCATGCGGAATTCGAGCGCTGCGGAATCCATTTGTGCCCAACCAAGCCTTGGCGTTTGAAGAGCTGCGGGGGCGCCCGTTTTTGTGGAAGCGCTACTGGCAAGTGCGGGCTTTGCGGCGCTTTTTGCCAACTTTTCAAGAGTTGATAGCTGAACACGACATGGTGGCTCCGGACGGGTGCTTGGGCGTGATGGAGACGGGCTTTCTGGATGCGGATTTGTTGGCTGCGATGCTGCGTGCCCTCGCTGAGGGGTTGCCGGAGGGAACTTGGGAAATGGTGTGCCACCCTGGGTATGACGATGCCGAGTTGGCTGGAGTGCGGACACGGCTGCGGGAAGCGCGAGAAAAAGAACTGCGCGTCCTTCTGTCCCCGGCGGCACGAGCGTTGCTGGAAAAGAACGGGGTCGAGTTGATTTCGTATCGGGATTTGAGCCGGAATTCCTAGTTCGCAGAGTTACTGAAGTG
Source organism: Acidobacteriaceae bacterium (assembly GCA_043746935.1). Classification (GTDB taxonomy): domain Bacteria; phylum Acidobacteriota; class Terriglobia; order Terriglobales; family Acidobacteriaceae; genus JANXUC01. The sequence goes on from JAYTQD010000463.1 coordinate 9,761, forward strand.
TGAGTTCGGAAGGACAGGTTGACCTATTGGCCTTTAGGGAACTGTCCTTTGGAGTGGCTTTGCGGTTACTCTGACCTTGCATCTGCCATGACCGAAGCCACCAAAATGAGCAAAACGCCGGATCTGCAAGTACGTGTCTGGGGAATGAGCCAGGACGGACGCGCCTTCTTCCAACAGGCGCGCGCGATTTCAATCACCACATCTGGCGCGATCTTGAACAAGATCGAGTGCGCACTCACTCCCGGCGAAGTCATTGGCGTGCAATTCGGGAGTAAGAAAGCGCGCTGCCGCATCGTATCGGTGCAGATCGAGAACGCAGTAGAGAAGACGCGGGCGGAAGTGCAACTCCTGGATGGGCAAGAGTGTCCGTGGATGGCGGAGCTGACGGCGGAACAGGTAGCAGCCGATCCCAACCCAGGAAAATCGCGGCGACGGTTTTCGCGGCACAAAATTTTCTTCAACATGGAAATGGCCGACGAGCGCGTGAACACACCCATCCGCGTGCGCGCCACAGACATTAGCGCGAACGGTTGTTATGTTGAGACCATGTTGCCTCTGGTGACGGGAACGATTTTGCGGGTAGAGTTTTGGGTGGATGCGGAAAAAATGTCCACGTCGGGAATCGTGCGAACCAAGGATCCTGGAGTAGGCATGGGAATCGAGTTTACCGGACTAACCCCGGCTTCGCAGAAACGATTTCAGACATTTCTGGATGCACTGGGCGACAGCGCCAGCGGCTTTGCAGGGCCTGGGGATGCCAACGCGCAAAGCGCGGGTTAGACGCGAAAGTCCACTCCACAGAAACTGTTTTCTCTTCTTGCCTTGTAGTTTTCCTCGGACAATCTGAATCCCGCGGCTTCGGCAGGTCATCTAGCTGAAGAACGCGCTGCTTGCGCCCAGGCCTTCCTCGATGAAGATCGGCATTACCTGTTACCCAACGTACGGCGGAAGTGGTGTGGTTGCGACCGAGCTTGGTCTCGAATTGGCACAGCGCGGGCACGAAGTGCATTTTATTTCCTACGCGCAGCCCATCCGCCTGATGACACCGCAACCGAATATTCACTACCACGAAGTGGAAGTGTCGCGGTATCCGCTGTTTGAGTATCCGCCGTACGATCTAGCGCTGGCTACGCGGATGGCGGAGGTGGCGGAGCTTTACGATCTGGATTTACTGCATGTACATTACGCGATTCCGCATTCCGTGAGCGCATTGCTGGCGCGGCAGATGCTGGCTGCGGCCCCGCGAAAGCGCAAACTGCCATTTGTGACAACACTGCACGGCACGGATATTACGCTGGTAGGTCTGGACCGGTCATACCTGCCGATTACCCGGTACTCGATTGAGCAAAGCGACGGGGTGACGGCGATCTCGAAATACCTCAAGGACCGCACGCACAGCGTGTTCGATATCAAGAATTCTATCGAGGTAATTTACAACTTCGTGAACTGCGACCTGTACGCGCGCGATGCGAAGGTGGCCGAGCAGCGCTTGGAATACGCGGAACCAAAAGAAAAAGTCCTGGTGCATCTCTCCAACTTCCGTCCGGTCAAGCGGCTGACGGATGTGATTGAGATTTTCGATCTGGTGCAGCAACAAGTCCCGAGCAAGTTGCTGCTAATTGGCGATGGCCCGGACCGATCGCAGGCGGAGTGGCTGGCCGTGCAGAAGGGCTTGCATGATCGCGTCGTGTTTCTAGGAAAACAAGATCGCGTGCGCGAGAAACTGGCTCTGGCAGACATCCTGTTGCTGCCGAGCGACCTGGAATCGTTTGGCCTTGCGGCGCTGGAAGCGATGGCCTGCGAAGTTGTGCCGATTGCGACGCGCGTCGGTGGCTTGCCTGAGGTGGTGGATCACGGCAAGACGGGATTTCTCTCCAGCGTGGGCGATGTGAAAGGCATGGCGGGGCACGCCATTGATTTACTCAAAGACCCTGATTTATTGCACACAATGGGGACGGCGGCACGCGAGGTTGCGCTGACGCGATTCTGCTCCAACAACATTATTCCGCAATACGAAGAGTTTTACCGGCGCGTGCTGGAAAAGGCTTCCTGAAGTTGATTGGCGCTGTCGGGGTGCATACGCGGCAGCACGATCTGGATGATGGTGCCCATCTCCGGGTGACTGTTCACCTTGATGCGAGCGGCGTCATTGTAGAGCACCTTGAGCCGTTCCGCGATGTTAGCCATGCCGATGCCCGCGCCCGCGGGTTCTCCTAGCTTCTGTGATTGTTGCGAGGCGCTCATCCCGACACCGTCGTCTTCGACTTCCAAAGTAATTTGTGTTTCCGTGAGGCGGCTGCGGATACGGATGGTGCCGCCTTCCACTTTGGGAGAGAGGCCGTGCTTAATGCAGTTCTCCACCAGCGGTTGCAGCAACATGCTGGGCACCATCAGATCGAGCGAGGCGGGATCAATCGTTTCCACCACCTTCAGTTTTTCACGGCCGAAACGGACGACTTCGATATCGAGATAGTCGTCGATGAAGGCGAGCTCTTCCCGCAAAGGCACGAAAGTCTCGGTGCTGCGCATGAGGCGGCGAAGAATGTTCGCCAGCTTGATGATCATGTCGCGGGCGGTATCGGGATCAACACGGACGAGGGACGAGACGGAATTCAAAGTATTGAACAGAAAATGCGGGTTGATCTGATTTTGCAGGGCTTCCATGCGAGCTTGCAGGAGGAGGCGTTCTTGCTCTTCCAGCTTGATCTGAATGCGGACCCCGTTCCAGATTTTTAACCACGTTCCAATGGCAATAATCGGAGTGGTGTAGATGAGAACCTTAAGCCAGAGCGGTCCGCCGCGAAGAATGAAAATGGAGTGTGGCGCAAAATGCGCGACTTCCGAGCGCAGCACGCGCAAACCGACGATGGTAAGAAAAAAAATAATCTGCCAGTCGAAGAGTCGCGGCTTGGGCAGGTTGCGGCGAATCCAGCGGTAGATGCTGAGATCGACGAAGGGGGAGAAGTACCAGATTTCTTCACGATCAGCGGACACTGCGCGGAGCTGCCCGGCAACGAGTCCGACAACCAGGTTAAAAGGCAGCGTGGCCAACTCACCGTGCAAGATAGCAGGCAAGGCGAGTAGCGCTCCCCCAGTGCATCCAGCGACGCGCCCTGCGATTACTGCAAGTACCAGTGTGGTCTCGAAGGAGAGATCCGCTGCGACGAAAGGCGTGACAGTACGAATCCATACGCCGATCGTCATCGGGATACAGACCCACAGCATAAGATCAATTTTTTGTTGAAGGGTGCGTTCTTCGCGGAAGAGGAGAGACTTGAATTTAACGGAGCGGATGAGGGCGCTCGAGACCGCCGCCGCTACGCCCAGCATGACGAGAAGATAAATCGAGGTGCGGAGAGGGTCAAGCATGGGAATGGGGTTAGGTTAGCACGCCCCGTTGTGGCGCGGGTGCCTCGCCCGCGAACGTGCCCAGAACAAATGGCTGCGAACGCCTGTTTCTAGTAGGGTCCGATGATACCTCCAATTTGGCGGGATTGCGGAAGCTTCGGGCGGGACTGCTCGTCTCCAGTCGCGTCGAGGATCGCTCTGGCAAGATTGGCCGCGTCCTTCCTGGAGAGTGCAAGACTGCAGTTACAGGATGCGCCGGAAAGGGCTATGGCCACGTGGTCGCGATCAGGTTGGATCGTGGCTGTGACCTCGCCTGCATGCAGATCAGCAACACGAACGGTGACGGGTTGTTTCATAAACTTTCACCTCAAGCATAGTGTCGCTCTTGAGTTTCGCACAAAGTTCGCGCCGGAGATTCTTCCAGGTAGATCGTAAGGTCTTTTGAACTCCGTGAAACCAGCGGCCTCCGGACCAGAAACGGTTCCATAGCTGGCCACGGGATTGTATACACTAGTCGGTGAACTTGAAAAACGGAATTCGTGAAGGATTCAGAACGTAGATTCCAATGACCCAGCCAATCCAACTCCCGCTACAAACTGCCTTGCTCTTGATCGATATCCAACAGGGCTTCGACCATCCCAAGTGGGGCAAGCGCAATAACCCTGGCGCGGAAATGAATGCAGCGGCGCTTCTTTCCGCTTGGCGCTCCTCTCAGCGCCCTGTCATTCACATACAGCACGCTTCCCGCAGCGAAACCTCCCCTCTGCATCCAGACAATCCAGGACATCGTATCCGGGAAATCGTTGCCCCCTTGCCCCATGAAATTGTGTTTAAAAAACAGGAAAACAGTGGGTTCATCGGCACGAATCTCGAAGCTCATCTTCAAGAAAACGGAATTTCCACACTCGTGCTTTGTGGACTTACAACTCCGCACTGCGTTTCGACCACAACCCGGATGGCGGGAAATCTGGGGTTTCGCACTTTTCTCGTGGCCGACGCCGTCGCGGCTTTCGCCCTAAAAGATCATCTTGGCCACGAATACGATGCGGAAACTGTACATGCCGTTTCTCTGGCGACTCTGCATGATGAGTTCGCAACCATTACGGAGACGAACGCTATGCTAGCTGCCAGCCTGCGCATGGAGAGCTAGACCGGAAGGCGTTTGAGGATCTGGACCGCCTTGCGGAACCACGGACGTTCTCGGCGCTTCTGGTAGGCAGGCATGGCTGGCTTCTTCGCCAGAACTTTCTGCGCTACTTCGCGGGCCTCGGCGGTGCGGCCCTGCGCGGCCAGGAAGGCAGAGTAATTGATGTACGTTTCCGAAAGGGTCGAGGTTATGAGAACCTCGCGAAATAGGGCATCCGCTTTTTCTGGCTGACCTGTGTTGGCGTAGGCGTGGGCCAGCAGCGCCGGAGCTCGCTGAAAGTCATACTTGCGATCTCGATTGACGACTCGTTCCAAGTCCGGCACGGCAGGCGCAAAATTGTTGAGCTCGATAGCGCATTGCGCGCGGCGATAGAACGGGTCCGGCGAGTCGGTGCGGACCGTGATGGCCTTGTCATAACACTCGCGCGCCTGAGCGTACTTCTTCTCGTCTTGAAAAAGACCCGCCAATTCTTCGTAGTTCCCTGCTGAAGGGTTATCGAGGATCAGCGCTTGCAGTTCGCGAATCCGTTTGCGTCGCGGAAAAGCCTGGAACGTGCCACGCAGCAGGCCGAGATCGGGAATCAGTTCCACAGCAATGTAGACGACAGCGCCCAGCCACCCCGCGATGATGATGATGTAAAGCCAATAGGTATCCGGACGCCGCCGAATAAAGTGCAGGATGGCCATGCCCTGTAGCAGCATTCCCCACCAGGTAAACCCGTGACTGAGCATCGGTATCATGCGCGATCAGGCAATATATCACGGGGTGGGGTGGCGAAACGTGACTTCCGTGAGATGACCGAGGGCACGCCGGATGCTAAACTTTTCTATGGCATCGCTTCCCATCCGCATTCTGGCGCTTGATATCGACGGCACCCTGCTGAACCCCCAGTTTCAAATTTCCAAGGACGATCTTTTAGCTATACGGCGAGCACACGACCTAGGCGTGGAAATCGTTGTGGCGACCGGCCGCAGGCACCAGTTCGCTTTGCCCGTGGCTCAGAAGCTTGGTGTGGACTTGTGCTTGATCAGTTCCAACGGGGCCGTAACGCGGTCTTTGACAGGAGAGCATTTTCATCGGGACTTACTACCGGCGGAAACCTGCCTGGAAATGTGCGCCGCCATGGACGAATTCCGGGGACACCTCGTCGTTACGTTTGACAAGGAAACCAAGGGCACGCTCGTACTGGAACGCCTGGACGAACTGAGCACCAGCATTCGGCGCTGGCTGGAGACGAATCTGGAGTTCATCGAATTTGTTGTTCCTGTGGAAAAAGCACTGGTAGAAGATCCGGTCCAGGCCATGTATTGCGGCACCATCGCCCGCATGCAAGAAGTACAAACAAAGCTGGAGGCGAGCGCTGTCTGGGGCCGCGTCAACGTCCTCAAAACCGAGTACCCGGAGCGGGATCTTTGCATGGTGGACGTACTCAATCGGGGCTGCTCCAAAGGCCACGCGCTGGAGCGTTGGGCGAATCATCGCGGGATTGTGCGGGAGCAAGTCATGGCCATCGGCGACAACTACAATGATGTTGAAATGCTGGAGTATGCGGGCGTGCCGGTAATTATGGGAAACGCCTCGGAAGAGCTGCGCGGACGGAATTGGAAGGTAACGCTGCCTAATAGCGAGAGCGGTGTGGCAGCAGCGGTCGAGGACATGGTCTTTGGGCGTGCTGTGGTGGTCTAAAACGACGTTACACTGCATCTGTATGAGCAACTGCGCATGACCTACCGATATATCATTGCCGGGTGACAAGGAGCCGGAAGTGCGGTAAGTTCAAGAATAGCAGCTTGTCTGGGGCGGCACCGTAGGGTAACAGGTCGCTTTTTCTTCGGCCAAGAAATGGTAGTCAAGCTGTTTTGATTCAATACTTTGTAGGCGACACCTTAATGCAAATCTGGCGTCAATTCGTAGCTCTCTTACTGCTCTCGGCGACGGGGGCAGCGGCGGAGATTGCCGTACTGCGCAATGGCTATAATATCCGGCACGAAACTCGCCAGGAGATTGGCGAACTGACACGACTGTACATCTCCGCCGATCGGACCAGTTTTGTGGACATTCCGACCGTGGATATCGAGCAGTTCGAGAGAGACGATAGTCCGGTTCTGCCCGTAACCTCGACTGACGCGGGGACTGCTCCTTCGAGAGTGTCGCCTGCCGCCACATCCAGAACCTCCCCCAAGGCTTCCCCGCAGGAAATCGCAGACGCAATTGGCTCGGCCAGCAACCGCTACCGTTTAGACCCGGACTTTGTCAGCAGCGTCGTCTCGGCCGAGAGCGGATTCAACTCTCGAGCAGTTTCCCCCAAAGGGGCGCAGGGGCTGATGCAGTTGATGCCGGGAACGGCTTCGCAATTGGGAGTGGACAACGCTTTCGATCCGGCAAAGAACACCGACGGCGGAACCCGCTATTTACGCATGTTGCTGGAGCGATTTCATTTCGATGTAGCCAAGGCGCTGGCGGCCTACAACGCGGGTCCCATGCGGGTGGATCAGCACAACGGCGTTCCGCCTTATCTGGAAACCCGGAAGTATGTGGCGCGCATCATTAACGACTACAACCGCAAGAAGTTGGCGCAGGAAAAATCTTCCGTAGCGAAAGCTTCCACGTCAAGAACATCATCCGCCAAAACAAAACCGAAAAAGCCTTCCGCCCTTACCGCCAAGGCCGGCGCAAAAGCTAAATCCAACACCGTTTACCAAGCCGAAACCTTTCATCAACAATGAGTTAATAGCTCTCCCGTCGCGTTGACCGGGGCGACGCAGTCCTATACCTTGGCAGAGGTGGCTCACGCCGACGGACTCGCCTGCTCGTTTGCCTGAAACACGTCCTGAACTCGTTTGCCATAAAAAAGCTACATGCAGAAAAAGCGCGTCCTGATAACCGCTGCCGTGGTAGCCCTGCTGGGGCTTTTGATCTACTCCCAATTTCGGGAGTGGCGCGATTTTGACTGGCCCACCTTCTGGGCGCAGATTCAGAAAATCGACAAAATTCGCATTCTGTATGGCATCGCGCTGATCTATCTTCATTACGGGTTGCGGGCACTGCGGTGGAAAATATTCCTCAAGCCGTTGAAGAGGACCTCGTGGCTGGGTTTGCTGACGCCAACGCTGATCGGGTTTACCGGTCTGGCGTTGTTGGGACGTCCGGGAGAGTTTATTCGCCCTTATCTGATCGCGCGACAGGCAAAGGTTTCGCTATCTTCCCAGATCGCGGTGTGGACGGTAGAAAGAATCTTCGACCTAGGCGCATTCGCCGTATTGCTGCTGGGCGCGCTCAAGGCCTCGAACGAGTTGCAGAAGATTAGCCACCCCTTTGATTTCTACCTATTCCACTTCTTTGGCCACCATTTTGTCCACATCAAATATCTTCTGACAGCCGCCTTTGCGGCAAAGACCATCGCGGCGCTCGCGATTAGTTTGGCGATCGTAGCGGTAGCGATTGCGAAGTACGGAAACCAGCTGGCAGACTGGTCGGAAATGCAATTCCGAGGAACCCGTGTTGCGCTCGGCCGTAAGGTAGCTAGCAAGATTCGAGAATTCGGATTCGGCCTGAACACAATCGATAGCCCGTGGGCGTTCGCCCAGTTGTCCGCCGTCTCGGTGGCAATGTGGTTGTTGATCGCTTGCGCCTACCTGGAGGTCACACAGGCCTATGCTGACGTCCAGGTGTTACATGATTTGGGCTTTTCGAAGGTGCTGCTGCTGATGGCGGCGAGCATGTTGGGATCCATGGTGCAGTTGCCAGCGGTGGGAGGGGGATCGCAGGTGGCAACGATCACCGCCCTATCGGCGCTTTTCAACGTACCCAAGGAATCGGCGGTAAGCTGTGGCCTTCTGTTGTGGCTAGTAACTTTCATGTCGGTAGCGCCGCTGGGGCTGGCACTAGCCCATCGAGCACACCTCTCCTTGCGGCAGCTTTCCAAGGAAAGTGCGGAAGCGGAAAAGGATTCGGAAGCGCCTGCTACAATCTGACTGTCAACGTAAGTGATGGACAGCTTGGCACTTAAGGAAGACTCTCATCTCGGGCAGGGGTCTTTCGACTCCGCATTCCCGCGCTGGCGCGCGCGAATGCTGCGCTCAAGATGACAGAGCAAAATGGGTCCGGAAACAATACTATGAAGTGTCCTTTTTGCGGGTTCCTGAACGATAAAGTGGTGGACTCGCGCGAGAGCAAAGAAGCGGATTCCATCCGGCGGCGGCGCGAGTGCTTGCAGTGCTCGAAGCGGTTCACGACCTACGAGCGCATCGACGAAATTCCCTACATGGTGGTCAAGAAGGACGGACGCCGCGAGCGCTTTGACCGGCAAAAAGTTTTGAGCGGCCTGCTGCATGCCTGCGAGAAGCGTCCGGTGGCAATTTCCCAATTGGAACGAATTGTGAATGACGCCGAGGCCTATGTCATGGACTCCTCCGAGCGCGAACGCAAGACCAGCGAAATTGGCGAGCTCATTATGAACCGCTTGCGCAAGCTGGATAAGGTGGCTTATGTGCGCTTTGCTTCGGTCTATCTGGATTTCAAGGATGTAAAAGAATTCATGTCCGAGCTGAAGGATTTGGTGCATACCAAAGATCCAATGCCTGCACCGGTGAAAAGCGGGAAAACCCAGGGAGAGTGAGTTGCGTTTTTTGCATGTTGACTCCGGGTAAAGTGCGAAAATCGCAACTGGCTCCGAAGCGCTAGCGGCTAAAAACTTGGCAGGCAAAGATACCTACACCTACACGAACTTAAATCCTTATGACTTATAAAGTGACGTTGATTCCCGGTGATGGTATTGGCCCCGAAGTTGTGGGCGCCGCAATTCGCATTCTCGATGCTACCGGTCTGAAATTCGAATGGGAGCGCTTTTCCGTAGGCGCCGACGCCTTTGAAAAATTTGGCGCATACATCCCAAAAGAGCTCGTAGAATCCATCGAGCGCACCCGGTTGGCGCTCAAGGGCCCCGTCGGAACTCCCGTAGGACACGGCTTCAGCAGTGTGAACGTCGAGCTGCGTAAGAAATTTGAACTGTATGCAAACTTCCGCCCGGTGAAGAGTCTTCCGGGATTGGAAACAAAATTCCCGAATGTGGATTTGATTATTTTTCGCGAAAATACCGAGGGGCTATACTCCGGAATTGAGCATGAAGTTGTCCCGGGTGTGGTGGAGAGCCTGAAGATCATCACGGAGAAAGCTTCCACGCGAATCTCAAAACATGCTTTCGCTTACGCGCGGAAAATGGGACGAAAGAAGATCCACGTCATCCACAAAGCCAACATCATGAAGTTGTCGGATGGTCTTTTTCTTCGCTGCTCACGGGCGGTGGCGAAGGAATATCCGGAAATCACCTACGCCGAGCACATTGTGGACAATGCCTGCATGCAGCTGGTGATGAACCCGTATCAGTACGACACTCTGTTGATGGAGAACTTGTACGGCGATATTCTTTCCGATCTGTGCGCGGCGTTTGTGGGCGGACTTGGCCTGGTTCCTGGGGCAAATATCGGGACGGATTGCGCGCTGTTTGAAGCGGTACATGGCTCCGCGCCGGACATTGCTGGAAAGAATCTAGCCAACCCGACGGCTGTCATTCGGTCGTCGCTCTTGATGCTGGACTACCTCGGCGAGACCCAGGCGGCAGCGAAGATCCAGGCGGCTCTGGAAAAGGTGTACACGGAAAAAAAGGTACTGACGAGGGACGTTGGCGGTACTGCGGGGACGTCCGAATTTGCCGATGCCGTGATTGCCGCAATGGCGGGCGCTTAAACCACGAGTGCGGGCGGCTCACCGGGAAAACACGCCCTTTTCTGCTAAACTTTTAGGTTCCGGATTTCCGGGCCGTCTGACCTTTTCGCATAGGGGTGCGTTCTGAAATCTCTGCCTACTCCTTACAATCGTGCACATCATCGGTTCGCTCTTTTCGTGGCCTCGGCGACCTTCCTCCTCTTAATTGCAGGAGCGCTGGTTACCAGCAATGACGCGGGACTTTCCGTCCCGGACTGGCCGACATCTTTTGGCTCGATCTACAAAATGCCGCCCATGGTCGGAGGTATTCTGTACGAGCACAGCCATCGCTTGATCGCTTGGTCCGTTGGCGCTCTAACCATCGGACTCGCTGTGTGGACCTGGCTTGTGGAGCGGCGCGCGTGGATGAAGCTCTTGGCGTTCGCTGCGCTGGGAACCATCATTCTGCAGGGTATTTTAGGCGGGATCACCGTTCTGAAGTTTCTGCCTCCCTTGGTTTCCACAGCCCACGCCATGGTCGGCCAGACATTCTTCTGCATCGCCGTGACGATTGCCCTGTTTTCCGGGCAGCGCTGGATCGAGGAACCCCCGCCTGTGGTCTTCGACACCCGTCGGCCTAGCTTGATCGCTCTCACGCAGCTTTCAATTCTTGCCTTGTACGTGCAGCTATTTTTGGGCGGCATGTTTCGCCATCACGGAATGAGCTGGTGGCCGCATGTGCTGAATGCCGGCATTGTGGCCATGATTCTTACTTGGACAGCCGTCCGCGCGCTCTCGCAATATGCCGAGATCGATGCCGTAAGGCGGCCCGCCATCATCTTGCTGAGTTTAATGGTGGCTCAACTCTGCCTGGGGTTTGCCGCGTTTATCACTCGCGTGATGTGGGGCCGCGACGCTGTGCAGCCTGAGACCCCGATGATTATTTCCACGGTTGCGCACGTCGCAACAGGCGCGTTGCTTCTAGCCACGGCAGTGGTTTTGGCGATTCAGGTTTGGCGGTACGTGCCGGTGGCAATCTCCGAGGGTGTACCCCGTCGCCCTCCTAGAGCCGTTGCAGCATGAGCGCGCCTTACACATTCTTCCCTGCCATCAATGCAACCTTGAATGGTGCCAGTGCGGTTCTTCTGCTTACAGGCCGGCGATTGATAGCGCAGCGGAAAATTCAGCAGCACCGCGCCGTGATGATTTCCGCGGTGATTACGTCGACGCTGTTTCTGGCCTGCTACCTCACCTATCACGCGCTGCTCCAGATTTACGCGCACGGAGCGATTACGCGCTTCCAGGGGACGGGGTTGTCGCGACCCATCTATTTCTCGATTCTGCTTTCACACACGATTCTGGCAGTCGTGACCGTGCCGCTGGTTTTGGTTACGTTGAGCCGCGGGTTGCGAGAGCGTTTTGACAAGCATCGAGCCATTGCGCGCTGGACGTTTCCGATTTG
>JAYTQD010000464.1:0-8886 GCA_043746935.1 Acidobacteriaceae bacterium
CGGCGCAGCCTCCGCCGGCCTCGCCGCCGTCACCTCCGCCATCGATGCCCTGGCGGCGATGAACGGCAACGCCCTCGGCACCCTCCGGGGCATCGGCATTTGCTCGCCCGGTCCGCTCGATCCCATCACGGGCGTCGTCATCAATCCTCCCAACTTGCCCTGCTGGCGCAATTTCCCCCTCGCCGCCGAAGTCGCCAAAATCTACAAAGTCCCCGTCCGCGTCGATAACGATGGCAACGCCGCCGCTCTCGCTGAAACCCTCTGGGGCGCTGGCCGTGGCTACAAATATGTTTTCTACACCTGCATCGGCACCGGAATCGGCACCGGCATCGTCCTCGATGGCCGCATCTACCACGGACGCACCGGCGCAGCCGCCGAAGGTGGCCATTGCAGCATCGACTACCGCGGTCCCCGCTGCGCCTGCGGCAAACCCGGTTGTATCGAGGTTTTCGCTTCCGGCCCAGCCATTGCCCGCCGCGCCCGTGCCAAGCTCCTCGCCGACCCCTCCTCTAAGTCCACCCTCCTCGACCTCGCTGGCGGTAGCATCGAAGCCGTAACCACCTCCATGGTTGGCCAAGCCTACGCCGCCGGAGATCCCACCGCCCGCGAAATCCTCGTCGAAACCGTCGAACTCCTCACCTTATGGCTCAGCAACATCGTCGATCTCCTCGATCCCGACGTCCTCATCGTCGGCGGCGGTGTCGCCACCATGCTCCAGCCGTTCTTCGGAGAGATTCGCGAACGCCTCCCCAAATGCACTGTCAATCCCCGCTGCCACGAGATTCCCCTACTCCCCGCCTGCTACGGCGAAGATGCCGGCATCGCTGGCGGTGCCGCCCTTTCCTGCCTCCCCTAACTCACCCCCCTGTGCCAGCCTCCACCCCGTGATATCCTCGCCGTTATGGCGGTTACGATGTTGGATATTGCCAAAGACCTCGACGTTTCCGTCGTCACGGTCTCCAAGGCGCTTCGCAACAAAGGCAGCATCAGCGTGGCCACGCGCAAGCGTGTCTTGCAACGCGCCAAGGAACTGAACTACCAGGCCAACTGGGTCGCCCGTTCGCTCGTCACGCGACGCACCTTCACCATCGGCTTGCTCCTCCCAGACATCCGCCATCCCTTTTTTGCCGAGATCGCCAAAGCCGTGGCCGAAATCGTCCGCCCTCTCGACTACCACGTCATCATCTCTTACTTCGAGGAAGATCCATCTCTAGAGACCACCGAGGCCGAGTCTCTCGCTGCCCGGCAAGTCGACGGTCTCATCCTCGCCTCCGCCCAAGCTCCGGGAGAGCTGAAGCTTTTCGAAAGCATTCGCGACCGCAAAGTCCCCTTCGTTCTCATTGACCGCCCCATGGCCGGCGTCGCCGCCAGTTTCGTGGGCGTCGATAACGAAGCCATCGGCAAGCTCGCCACTGATCACCTCATCGCCCAGGGCTGCCGCCGCATCGCCCATTTGCGCGGTCCCGGCATGGGCATCGCCGCCGCCCGCATGGAGGGCTATCGCCAATCCCTCAAAGCCCACCACCTCGTCATGCCCCCGGAATACGTCGTGCAGGCCAGCTACGACGACAATATGGGCTATCGCGCCATGCAAACTCTTTTGCAAACAAAACCTGTTCCAGATGGAGTGTTTTGTTACAACGATCCAGTCGCCATCGGCGCCATGAAGGCAATTCTCGAAGCCGGCCTCAACGTGCCCCGCGATATCTCCGTGGTGGGAGCCGGCAATGTCCACTACTCGGACTTGCTAGCCGTCCCACTCACCACCGTCGATCAAGGACCAAGCCAGATCGGAACCCAGGCCGCTGAACTCCTCATGGAACAAATCACATCCAAGCGCCCGGTGCCTCCCAGGAAGATTTTCATTGTTCCAAAACTCGTTGTTCGCCAGTCCACACAACGGCTGGGATAACTTTCTAGAGTGACAACTGGAGCCAACCCATGAGAACCGCAATCCTCGCCACTCTAATCGCAACCGCCACTCTTCTAACCCCCCGCCCACTTTCCGCCCAGGTAACCCTCGCCCCAACCCCGCCGATGGGCTGGAACAGTTGGAACAAATTTGCCTGCCATGTCGATGAAAACCTGCTCCGCCAGACCGCCGACGCCATGGTCAAATCCGGCATGAAAGACGCCGGCTACCAGTACGTCATCATCGACGACTGCTGGCAAACCTCTCGCGACAAGAACGGCAACATCGTTGCAGACGCGGAACATTTCCCCTCGGGTATCCAAGCCCTGGCCGACTACATCCATTCCAAAGGCCTCAAGTTCGGCATCTATTCCGATGCCGGCGAAAAAACCTGCGCTGGCCGTCCCGCCAGCCGAGGCCACGAGTTTCAGGACGCTAGCCAGTACGCCGCCTGGGGCGTCGACTATCTCAAATACGACTGGTGCAACACCACCACCCAGGACGCGCACGCCTCCTACGCCCTCATGCGCGAAGCGCTCAATGCCTCGGGTCGTCCCATTGTCTTCAGCATGTGCGAGTGGGGCACGGCCAAGCCCTGGCTCTGGGCCAAGAATGTCGGCAACCTCTGGCGCACCACCGGCGACATCACGGACAAGTGGGACGGCCAATCCAATGGATCTCTCGGCATGTTGACCATTTTGGATATGCAAGATGGTTTAGAAAGTTTTGCAGGCCCCGGACACTGGAACGATCCCGACATGCTCGAAGTCGGCAACGGCGGCATGACTCTCGCCGAATACCACGCCCACTTCAGCCTCTGGGCCATCCTCGCCGCCCCGCTCATTTCCGGAAACGACCTGCGCGACATGCAGCCGGACATTCAGGAAATTCTGACCAACAAAGAAGTGATTGCCATCGACCAGGACCGCCTGGGCCGCCAAGGCCGTCGCATCCACAAAGATGGTGATCTCGAAGTCTGGGCCAGACCGCTGAGTGCTGGCAGCCGCGCCGCCGTCCTCCTCAACCGCGGTACAGTCGAGAAGTCCATCACCGTCAACTGGCTCGACCTCGACTACCCCACCCAGCTAACGGCAGATGTCCGCGACTTGTGGCAACACAAAGACCTGGGAAAATTCAAGGACAGCTTTTCCGCCCCCGTCCCGCCCCACTCCGTCGTTATGATTACTGTGAAGCCCTAGAAAATGGAACTGTCATCCCGACCGGAGTAGTTGTTTCGCGAAGCGAAGCAACTGCGAAGTGGAGGGACCTGCTGTTGCTAGCCGGCGCCGGGCTTCACCCCCGAGGGTATAGGGTTGAGCTTAAGAATAACTTTTTGCCGGGTGCCCCACACAAGCCCTCTTTTGGCTTGTGTGGGGAAGTTCGGAACTGAGGAAACACTAAGGGCAGAAAGCTTTTGGGCGGCGCAGCACTTCAGAGACTGCGATAACTGCTTTTTTGCATGGCGGCTTTAGCCGCTGAGGTAAGGTTCGGTAAACAGGAGATGTTGTCCGGAAGCCTCCGGCCCCAAACTCAGCCTTCGGCCGTTTTTCCGCAATCCCCAAGCTGCCCAAATACCGTCACCCATCTCCCCCACCGCAAAACCTTGTCAAGCCCCCGGAAACTCTGTTTTCCCGCTAACCTACACATTCCACAAAGGAAATAAAGTTCCAAAATGTGACAATTTCTATGTTCCAATATGCTATACTGAACTTAGAGAGTAAATTTTTGAGGCGCAGCCCCTTCCGGGCACTGCGCCTTTTCTGTTGTCGGAAGGAAGTGTGCAAAACTATGCGCAACCCCAAGCAATGCGGCGAAATCGGCGAAACTGCTTTTCTCCACCGGGCCACTACTTTGGGTCTATTGGTTTCCAGGCCCTTCGGCGAGTCCGGACGCTACGACTTCGTCGTCGACAACGGCCGCCGCTTCTGTCGCGTCCAAGTCAAATCCACCGCCACCCGCAACACCAAAAGCGGCTACAACGTCAAAGCCGGACGTCACCTCTATACCTCCCGCCGCCGCACTCCCAACACCCAGGCCTCCAGCACCAACCCCGTCTCCCCCGACCCAAGCTTTGTCCCCTACCTCGCCTCCGAGATCGACTTCCTCGTCGTCTACCTCATCCCCGAGGACGCCTGGTACATCTTCCCCATCGCCGTCCTCAACGGCCGCACCAGCCTCAGCCTCTCCGCCCACTGTCCCACAAGCGGCCCCTTCGCCCCCTACGCCAACGCCTGGCACCTCCTCCAGGAGTGAGTCAGAACCAAAGGAAGAACAAAAAAACATGCCTGGGGGACCGTAAGTAGAGCAGGCCTTCTGGCCTGCGTTAGCGTGCGAGGGATCGGGCTTGAGAGACCGCGTGAGTACTGTGGAGGCCACGCCTTCAAGCATGTCGAAAAAGTTGATCGATTGCGTCGTGCAGAAATGCCTGAATGCCACCCGGCACGGTAGAGCGGGCTTTCAGGCCCGCGTTCAGCGCCACAAACATCGGGCTTGAGCGCCCCGAGGTAACGATCTTCATCGACCACTCCCGCGATCAATGGAGGCACGGGCGTCCTCAGCCCCCAGGACCGGTTCCCTAGACGCCCACACTCGCGGGCACTATCCCGGAATGATGCGACTGCTCACCAACTGCTGTGACATCCGTCACAGTAAGTGCATACCTCGCTGAGTAGGATTGGCTGCGGCAGATCATGACGTGGCGATCCAAATTCGTATCCATAGCGCTGACAATCACACTGTTCGTATTGCCAGTGGCTTCCCTCTCCGCGTGCTGGATTCCGATGCCAGCCATGCCAGGGATGGCAAGGAATGGCTTGGGCATGGTCGAACACTTGGTTCCGAGCATGCCACCTGTCAGCATTCAACTGGGACCGTTGAATGCGTCTTGCTGTCAGATGTCCGCAGCGAATATGCCCCCTGTCTTAGTGCCACGAGCTCCCGAGCGCCGAGCGATCAGCTCGGCAAAGATATCCAGCATAGTCGTTGCGGGCATTCCACCTGTGGTCACCAGGACAAAACCTGCGGATGCTCAACCCCGCGGATCTGGATCCTCTCTGCAAGCAGTTCTCTGCATTTTTCTGATTTAATCCAACATCTCTTCCTCGCACTCGACGGCGCGGATGTTGCCCGTTTGCCATAGCGGAAACCGGGCACATGTCACTGTGCTCCACCCATCTCACGCAAAGTAGCCAGCCCTTTCACCGGAGCTGAGTCTCCAATGGAGGATTTATGAAAAACGTATCGAGCGCCCTTTCCACGTTTGCAGTTGTCATGACTTTGGCTGTCACTTCCCTGGTCTCGGTTTATTCCGTGGCGCAGGACAAGCACTCTTCTGTTCCAACTCGGAAAGAACTGGTCACCCTACTCAAGACCGCAAAAGAGCCGCCAGAGCACCGCAGAATTGCTGCGTA
The DNA here is from genome assembly GCA_043746935.1 of Acidobacteriaceae bacterium. Classification (GTDB taxonomy): domain Bacteria; phylum Acidobacteriota; class Terriglobia; order Terriglobales; family Acidobacteriaceae; genus JANXUC01. The sequence continues at coordinate 5,323 of JAYTQD010000464.1, forward strand.
CTATCGTGCGGAAGCGGCACGTTTGACCCAGAGCGCCAAGGAGCACGCGGCGTTGGCCACGATCTACCAGCAGACGCATCCTTTCCCAGCTATGGAGTCGAAGCATGGTGACATGTTCGGCCAGGGGGCCAGCCACTGCCAGAAGTTTGCTGAACTGGTAAAAGAACAGGCGAAAGAAGCCGAAGCCCTCGCTGTGTTACACGAAGAGATGGCCAAGCTAGCGGAGCAGAAGCAGCAGTGACGCGAGGCGGATGCTTTGCTCGGTTGGGACTGAAGAGGGCCCTTTCCCAGGCAGAAGAACGCTGGGAAGGGGCCTGTTTTGTTGGAGTTATATGCGTGATCTAGATCACATGCCGCGATATTTGTTGTCACCGACGAGGAATACACCATTTCGGATAATCAAGTCTGAAAAGGAGAATCCTGGTGATCTGGCCCGGCTTTCCGAAACGGCTTCTTTCCGCACTGAAGGGTCTGTGCTGCCTGGCACATTCCGGAGGAGCTATGCAATCCCACGAAATCGCGGGAAAGATCGGCGTTACAAAGGCAGAGACAGCGAAAGTCCTGCAACTGCTCGCCTGGGGCGGCTTTGTTACATCACGGCGTGGCTACAAAGGTGGTTTTCAGCTAGCCAAGAGCGCTGAACGGATCACCAATGGCGAGGTCATGGATTTTTTCTTTTCGAAATACCAGCCGGAGCCGGACGGAGATTGTCCCGTCATGTGTGCTCTTCGAGAATCCAGCGCTCCCGGGCTAAAAGCGTTTGGGAGCTTAACTTTGGCGGACGTCGCTGCTTGGCGCACGCAGCCTAGCCAGAAACGCCCCTCAAGAAAGGCAGGTGCGAAGTGATCAAGCATTTTGGTTTTTCCGTGTTTGTTTTGCTCCTTGCGGTGGCGGCGTTTGCGCAGGACGGACCACAATACAAACAGCCAGAAGGCGGCGTTCCCGTACTCACGGGCTACGTTGGGTTGGGTACAACTTTTCAGCCGGATCAACAACAGCTATCCCCCACAATCTCGCCCATCGTGCTCGTGCCTTTCGGCGATAAGTGGCTCGTGGAAAGCGAACTCGAGCTGGAAGGCGACTACACCCATGCCACGAACCAACCCTGGGATCACGCATGGGCTAAAGGATTTGAATACGCTCAGATTGATTACCTCGCCAACCGGTACATAACCGTGGTTGGCGGACGTTTCTTGACTCCTTTTGGAATCTTCAACGAACGGCTGCACCCAGGATGGATCCGCAATCTTCAAACGGCTCCTTACATCACGGCAATGGAGATGACGGACAGCAACGGCGGCATGTTGCGTGGTGCAATTCCGGCCGGACGTTTCCTCAACATCAACTACGCGGGTTTCTTCTCGGCTGCTGTCAACAATTCATGGGAGGGATCGACGCGCGCCGCGGGTGAACGCGTGGGCTTCTTCTTTCCGTCCGCACGTCTTGAGATCGGAACCTCTTTTCAACGTCAACTCCAAGACCAGCACGTGAACACTTTCGGTGCGGATGTCATCTGGCAATCGGACCGCGTCCCGCTCGATGTGCGAGGCGAATACGCGCGGAACGCCACACTGGGTAGCGGCTACTGGCTGGAAGGCGCTTATCGCATGAGGAAGGCGTCGATTTGGAAGCCTTTCATGCGGAAGTCTCAGGCAGAGGTTCGTTTTGAACAATTCTTCGCGCCGTCGGCAATGGGAGCCGGATCGTCCGGAGATATGGGGCTTCCCAGCTCCAACGCAAAGCGCATCTTTGGCGGCTGGAGTTACTGGATTCGTCCGGACGTGCGCGCGAACTTTTCGTACGGTCGCGAGTTCATCGACTCCGGCGATCACAACGTTTGGACTGTTGGACTGACTTACCGGTTCGCATTTCCGTTGATGGGAGGGCACAAATGAACTACCCAACTGTAACATTTACAGTTACTACGCTCGCGTTGGTTTTGGTTGCTTTCGTCGGCGCGCAAACGTCGAATAGCAGCAGCGCGACGCCGCAGTCATCACAAAGCGAGAGCGCGATGTCGCATATGCAAGGCCCGCAGGCTGCGCACCAGTCACACCTTCCCGCTAACTTCTCCGCGGATGACGCTTACAAGCAGAACTGCACGCGTTGTCACTCGGAGGTTCCTCCGCTAAGCACGCGCCGCACAAAAACGATTGTGCGTCACATGCGAGTGCGCGCGAACCTGCCGGCAGATGAGGCAGAAGCAATTTTGCAATACCTAATTCAGTAACGCAGAGGAGCATTTATGTCAGCATGGAGAAAAGTCGTCATACCGCTGAGCATTCTTTTGATGTTTGGTAGTTTCGCGTGGGCGGTCGAGCCTAAGGTCTGGCACGTCACTGCCACCAAAGATCAAACCTTCTTAGTCGAAGGCGAGAAGAAACCGGTTATCACGGTGAAAGCTGGCGAGACTGTCCACTTGAGAATCACGGCGGAAAAGGCCGAGCGAGTTGCAACCGACGGATCTGTCCATAGCCTCACAATCAAGGAGTTAGCCAGCGAAGGTTGGAATCTGAGGCTGAAGCCGGGAACCGTTGAGTACACCCTAACTGCGCCCAATAAGCCGGGCGAGTATTTGGTTCAGTGCATGGTGCCGTGTGGCTCGGGCCATGCTGAGCAGAAAATGAAACTTGTCGTGCAGCCGTAGGCGGGTGGGGAAGTTTGCAACTGTATGCTGACCTCGTGCTTGGGAACTACAGGACGGCCCACCCGCCTCACTGTAGTTCTCATAACAGAATAAAACCACAGGCTCAAGGATGAGTGGCGATGCCGCCGACAAGGGAACCTGCAATCTAAATTCTGCAATCTGCAATCGCCCTACTCACTGCTGCACCGCGTAGTACCCCTTCCGCGCCTGAATCTTCAAATCAGGCTTGGTCTTGATCTCCAGCTTGCGGAAGCCGCCATCAGCATTCGTGTTCGTCGGAGTAAACCCGACGTTGTATTGGCTCCGCAACTCTTGCGCGATCTCGTCGAACGCTTCGCGCAGCTTCTCCGGTTTATTGCCGACATTGATCACACGCCCGCCCGTCTCCTCTGTCATCTTCCTCATGTCCGATTCGCCCGAATACATCCCGCCGTAAAAACCACGATCCGCGGCCAGGATCACGTAGCAAATCACATCCGATTTTTGGGCGATCTCAATCGCCTCGCGAATCTTCACCCGGCTCCCCTGATCTTCGCCGTCAGTGAGTAGAATCATCGCTTTGCGCCCCGCTTCTTTCGACAACATATCGTGCGCGCTCAGGTAGACGGCGTCGTAGAGCAGCGTCCCCCGAGGTCCGCTCGATCTGCATGGTACCGGTCCGCCTCCAAGACCCGGCAGCCCGCCGCAACTCCCCGCGCCGGTATTGATCTTCGTCTTCTCCAAGGCTTCCTTCAGCAATTTCTTCGAGTTCGTAAAGTCCTGCCCCAGCTCCACGTTGATGTCGAAGTTGATCAGAAACGCCTGGTCCTTGTCCCGCAGAATACGGTTCAGAAACAACGTCCCCATCTCCTTCTCCATGCCCAGAACATTCTCCTGGCTCCCGCTCGTATCCACCAGAATACCCAACGTCAAAGGCT
>JAYTQD010000465.1:0-3336 GCA_043746935.1 Acidobacteriaceae bacterium
TCCACCTGCGCGGCGGAGACGAGCCGTTCCTTCTGCTCTAGGTTTTTTGCTTCGAGAGGCACGCTAGGGCGATAGTAAAGCGAAAACGTCTTGGGCGCAATCGCAACCCAGACTACTCGTCCTCTTCCTTCACATCTCCACGCGCCGTCCGCGCCTTCTCCACAATCTTGTCCTGCAATTGCGCCGGAACCACATCGTAGTGGTTCATCTCCATCGTAAAGCTGCCGCGCCCTTGCGTCATGGCCGTCAAATCCACGCCGTAGGTCAGCATCTCCGCCATCGGCACTTCGGCCCGCACGATGGTGTTGCCGCCCTTGTTGTCCATGCCCTGAATGCGGCCTCGCCGCGAATTCAAGTCGCCCATGATGTTGCCCGCAAATTCATCCGGCGCCGTGATCGCGACCGCCATCACCGGCTCCAGCAGCGTCGGCTTCGCCACTTCCATGGCCTTGCGGAAAGCAATGCGCCCCGCCACTTGGAACGACATATCGTTCGAATCCACATCGTGATACGAGCCGTCGTACAACGTCACGCGAAAATCCACGACAGGAAAACCAGCCAAATACCCCCGCGCCGCCGTATCGCGAATTCCCTTCTCCACCGCCGGAATGTAGTTTCGCGGAATCGACCCACCAAATATCGCATTCACAAACTCAAATTCGCCGCCCCGGGGCAGCGGCTCCATCTTGATCTTGCAGTCGCCATACTGCCCGTGCCCGCCGGACTGCTTCTTGTGCCGACCCTGGACATCGGCCTTACCGCGAATAGTTTCTCGATATGGAACTTTGGGCGCCTTTAAAATGACTTCCGCGTGATAGCGCTTCTTCAACCGCGCCACCGCCACTTCAATATGCTGCTGCCCCGTCCCGGCAATCAGAAATTCGTTCGTCTGCGGATCGCGGAAGAACCGCAACATCGCGTCTTCTTCCATCAGCTTGTGCAACCCGCTGCTCAACTTGTCTTCATCCGCGCGGCTCTTCGGCTCCACAGCAAACGTAATCGCCGGCTCCGGCAGCTTAGTGTGCGGATAGCGAATCGGAGCGGCCTTGTCTCCAAGGCTGTCACCGGTCAAAGTGTCTTTCAACTTCGCCACCGCGCCAATGTCCCCGGCATGCAGCTCCGGCACCGGCACAGCCGTCTTGCCCTGCATTACCGAAAGATGTGCAAATTTTTCGGACGTATTGCGCTCGAAATTCTGTACCGCGGCGTCGTTCTTCAACACGCCGGAAAACACTCGAAAATGAGACACCCTTCCCGAAAACGGATCCGACACCGTCTTGAACACATACAACGAGCCAGGTTCCGCATCCGAAACTTTCCTCGCCGGAGGCGCCCCATTGCTCCCCGACTCGCCCTGTAACGCCTCCCCCAGCACCACATCCCGCTCCACCGGACACGGCACATAGTCCACAATAAAATCCATCACCTCATCCGCCGCCACATTCCCCAGGCCCGAGGCAAACAACACAGGGAAAATACGGTCTTCTCGAATCGCTTCGTGCAGCGCCGGAATCAAGTCCTCCTCCGGGATCGTCCCCTTCTCGAAGAACTCTTCCATCAACTCGTCCTTGCCTTCCGCCACCAGCTCCACCAGCCGCTCGTGCGCTTCCTGCGCCACTGCCTTCAAGTCGTCCGGAATCTCCGTCTCTTTCCCTTTGCCGTTGCCGCCGAGCTCATACAAACGCGCCTTCATGCGCACCAAATCCACCACGCCCTTAAAGTTCTTCTCTTTCCCAATCACCAACTGCAACGGCGTCACCGCACGCCCAAATGCTTTCGTCAAAGTTTCCAGCACATGCTCAGCATCCGCGCGCTCGCGATCCATGCGGCTCGCCACAATCACGCGCGGCAAATTAATCTCTTCGCAGTATCCCCACACGCGCTCCGTCACCACTTCCACGCCGGCCACGCCGTCCACCACCACCAGCGCCGCCTCGACCACGGGCAACACCATCTTGGCTTCATGTACAAACATGCTGAAACCGGGCGTATCCAGCAAATTGATCTTCGTCTTGCCCCATTCCGCAAACGCGATGCCGCACGAGAGTGACATCTTGCGGGCAATCTCTTCTTCGTCGTGGTCTGTGATGGCGCTGCCGTCGTCCACGCGCCCCAATCGCGGCGACACGCCAGCGGTGTACAACATGGCGGATACAAGGGAGGTTTTTCCGGCATGCCCATGGCCGACAACGGCCAGGTTCCTCAAATTCGAACTTTCGTACACTTTCACAGGGCTCTCCTTCAGCGTCCAGCGCAACCGTCGAACCGAAACAGAAATCGCAGGGCCAGCCTGCAACAATAACCCTGCAAAGCCCCCGATCCTAGCACATGGCGGAGGAACGCTCAAACGCAAGAGTCGGGTCGCCAATCATTGCTATTCCGCATCACTTCGGTGGGGTTGACGCGTTTTCTCGAAGGTCTAGACTCCAGTTAGCAAATCTCTCAATTTTGTTCGCAAGCGCGTCACGAAGATTCGTTCTCCCTCGAGAACTTCTCTAAACCTTAAGGTAAGGGGTGATTATGGAATCTCAGGAGCCAAAACAACGCAAGGATCTCCTCCCGAGGGCTATCTTCGCAGTAGTGCTAGCCGCCGCCATCTTTGGCGCAGTTCGTCTGATCGGGACGAACGCAAACACGGTTTTCTCCCAGGTAGAATCCACTGACACCTACTATGGCACGGACAAACGCGGGTCAGGCGCATCGCTGAAACGGGCTTCGACCTCGGCAATGGTTGCTTCGGTTCTGCCCGATGTGCTCCACGCCGAGTCCCCCCGCAAAATTACCCAATCTTCCAGTTTTGACCTTGTGGTCAGCCAGCCTGCCGAGGCTGCGCAGAAAATCCGCGCACTCAGCGAGCGTCTGGGCGGCTACCTGATTTCCTCTGAAATCAGCGGCGCTGAAATCCGCTCGGCATCCTTAACCGTCCGCGTCCCTGTCAATCACGCCGAAGAAGCCAAAACCGAAATTCGCAAGCTGGCCATCCGCGTCGAAAGCGAAAAAACCGATGCCGAAGACGTGACCAAACAATGGGTCGATACCGAAGCCCAGATCCGCAATCAGCAAGCCACCGAACAGCAGTACCTGCAAATTCTCAAGCGCGCCACCTCGGTCAAGGACACCGTCGAAGTCACCGACAAACTTAGCGAAATCCGAGGACAAATCGAACAGCAACAAGCCGAATTCGCCGCCCTCTCGAAGCGCGTCGAAACCGTTGCCATCAGCGTCCAACTGCGCGCCGATGCCGACGTGCAAGTCTTTGGACTGCACTGGCGCCCGCTCTATCGCGCCAAGCTTTCCGTGCGCGAAGCCATCGATGCCCTCGGCGACTACACAGGC
>JAYTQD010000466.1:0-1174 GCA_043746935.1 Acidobacteriaceae bacterium
CCGCTCCGTCGAATTTGCCGCGAAGTTCAATGTGCCAGTGGAGGTGAACTCCAGCTTCAAAGAAGGAAAGGGGACGCTCGTGACGCGTGAAGATGAGGATATGGAAGCGGTCGCGGTGTCGGGAGTCACTGGTGATCGAAATCAGGCGAAAATTACGATTGTGGGCGTGCCGGACAAACCAGGTATTGCATCCAAACTCTTCGGGCCGGTGGCCAAGGCCAACATCAATGTCGACATGATCATTCAGAATATGAGTCAGTCGGGCCTGACAGATATTTCCTTCACGATTCCTCGGGCGGACATCAAGAAAGCCCTGCCGCTGATTCAGGACGTGGCAAACGGTATCGCGGCCAAATCGGTTGCTGTGACCGAGGCGATCGCGAAGGTTTCGCTGGTCGGCGTCGGGATGCGTTCTCATTCGGGAGTCGCCGCCAAGATGTTCGACGTCTTGTCGCAGGAAGGCGTGAACATCCTCATGATCAGCACGTCGGAGATCAAGATCTCCTGTGTCATCGATGAAAAGGAAGTCCAGAACTTACGCCAAAAACTAGCCCACCTCTTCGGAGGCAATAAATGAAGAGAGTGACAAATATCCCTCCGTCAAATTTGTCATTCCGAAGGGCTTCAGTCCTGAGGAATCTGCTTGTGCTTCAGGCGAAATGCCAGCAGTCCTCACCACGGGATCAAGCCCACCCTTGGCGAACGGATGGCATCGCAACAACCGCCGCGCCGCCATGTATCCGCCGCGCAGTGCGCCAAAACGTTCAATCGCTTCCGCCGCATACTCCGAACAAGTCGGAACATAACGACACGCCGGAGGCAGCCACGGCGAGATCAGCCATTTATAAAAGTGCAAAAGTGTAAGTACGGCTTCTGTCATGAATTGTTCGTATTCGATTCTCGTGTGCCCGCAGAGCTTGCTCCACTGGACGGGCCTGACTTCCGCAGCACCGTCTCAAACGCCCGCAACACTTCCTGCGCAATCACCGCAAACTCCGCCTTCAACACGGCGCGCTTGGGATTGAACACTACATCCAAATCCGGCGCAGCCAAGGGCCGAACCATGCGAATCGCCTCCCGCATGCGCCGCCGCATCCGGTTGCGATCCACCGCTCCACCCAGCGCCTTGCTCACCGTCAGTCCAATTCGCAGGCCGGTGCCCGCTTTGCCCGTT
>JAYTQD010000467.1:0-8876 GCA_043746935.1 Acidobacteriaceae bacterium
TGAGTTAAGCGCCCATTGTGCAGTGAGGGGATTATATCAAACGTAACGTTCCCCAAGGCTGGGAGGGGCATGGTAGGCTGAAGCGATCCTGGGCAAGCGGGTCGGCGTAAGTGATTGGTTTGGTGGGGTTTGCGGGAATGACTGGGGACAAATCGACAATCCGGGTGGGTGGCGCAGGGGCGTCCGCACGAAGAGAGGAGGAAGTGTCGGCTGGGGCGCAACTTTCTGTCCAGGACGGGGTTCCTACGGGTGTGAGCAGCATTGCCGTGAACGCGGGGTTGGAGGGCTTTCTGGCAACGGGAGCAGCCGAGGGTGGTGGCGACGCCGAGGTCATGCTGCGCGTGAAGGCGGGCGATGACGACGCGTTTAGCTATTTGGTGCAGAAGTATCGCCGGCCGATTGTGCATTTTCTGTTTCGATCTACGCGGACGCAGGCTGTGGCGGAGGATTTGGCCCAGGAAGTATTTTTACGGGTGTATCGTTCGCGACAGAGTTACGAGGCGAGCGCGAAATTTACGACTTGGCTGTACCGGATTGCGACCAATTTGGCGATCAACCACGCGCGGGATACGAAGCACGAGCGTCCAGAAAACATGGTGAGCGTGGACGCTAAGAACGAAGAAACCGGGCAGGGATTTGATCTGGCGGACAGTGCTCTGACGGCGGAACAGGATTTGGTGCGGCGGGAGCGGTTGATGGCAATTCGGGCGCGGGTGCTCGGGCTTCCGGACAAGCAGCGGATCGCCGTGCTGATGCACAAGTATCAGGCGATGGATTATAAGCAGATCGCGGACGTGCTGAAGTTGAGTGAATCGGCGACAAAGTCATTGCTGTTCCGGGCTTATGAGACTTTGCGGGTGCAGTTGAAGGGATTTGTGTGAGGTTCGATATGAAATGCGAAGAAGTTCGGGAAGGGATGGCAGACCTGGCGGCGGGATTGGTGGAGCCGTCGGGGGAGACAGTGGCGCATTTACAGGACTGCGCGCCTTGCTCGGCTCATTTGCAGGAGCTGCGGCAGACAATGGCGTTGCTGGATGAATGGGAGGCACCGGAGCCATCGGAGTATTTCGATACACGATTGCAGGCGCGGCTGCGTGAGGAGAAGACGGCGGAAGGACGTGGCTGGTTCGCGTGGCTGGCGCGTCCAGCGCTGGCGATGGCGGCATTCGCAATCGTGATGGGCGTGGGGATTTTCCGCATGCACAACACATCCGGCACAGGAACCAACGTTGCGGTCGTTACTCCAGTGACCGTCGAAACCGAGACGTTGGATCAGCGCGGTACAGCGGTGGGCGATTTGCAAACCCTGGAAAGCGACAACGACCTTTACGCGGATTTTGATGTGCTGGACGACATTGACAGTCAGCAGGATGCGCCGGCTAGTAACTTAGAACGATAATTTATTCGGGTGAGGAGACCGGAAAGCGTGCGTGGATTGTGTTCCATTTCGAGACGGATGCTGGTTGCGCTGATGGCCGGAGGGATTCTGCTGGCCGCGCAATCTCCCGCACGCGCGCAGACTTGGCGCGAAGCGAATCGAGAACGCCGCCAAGAGCGAAGAGCGGAGCGCCGCGAAGCCCGGCAAGAGAGACAAGCGGAAAAGAAAGAATCACTCAAGAATTCGGGGAAGCCACCGGTTGCCGCAGCTCCACGGCGACCGGGCGCTCATGCGGGCGACTGGCTCCGCAACAATAGAAATTTGCCCGCGGAGCAGCAGGAACGCGAACTGCAAAATGATCCCCAATTCAAGCGACTGCCGCCCCAGCGACAGGAACGACTTCGCGAGAGGTTGCAGCGCTTCAATGGCCTGCTTCCGGAACAGCGGGAGCGCATGTTGCAGCGCATGGAAACCTGGGAGCACCTTACGCCACAGCAGCAGCAACATGCGCGCGACCTGTTCCAGCGCATGAAGCAGCTTCCTCCGGAGCGGAGGAGGACCGTGGCTGCGGCGGTGCGTAATCTGCGGCAGATGCCGCCTGAGCAACGGCAGCAGGTATTGAATTCTCTGCAATTTCGTGAAACATTTTCGACTGAAGAGCGGGAGATGCTGGACGGGGTGACGCAGCTACCCATGGCTGCGCCTGGTGGCGAGCAGGAATAAACGTCAGTGGAGCTGCGGAGCTTTAGCTCCGCTGGGCAGGCGGGGCTCCTGCCTCCAACATGACCCTTGCTAGCGGAACAGGTTCTTCACAACGAAGAACGCATTGGCGGGGCGTTCGCCGAGGCGGCGCATGAAGTAGGGGTACCACTCCGTCCCGAACGGGATGTAGACTCGCACATTCCAGCCGTCGAGTACGAGCTTCTGTTGCAGATCGCGGCGGATGCCGTGGAGCATTTGAAATTCGAACGCGGACGGCGGAATTTTTTCGGTTTGGGCGAAAGCGACCGCCTGTTGAATGATGCTTTCATCGTGCGTCGCCAGGCCGTGGTAAACGCCGCTCTTCATGAGGAGCTTCATGAGCTTGACGTAGTTGAGGTCAACCTCGGACTTCTGCTGGAAGGCAATGTCGCCACCTTCCTTGTAGGCGCCTTTGCAGAGACGAATGCGAATGCCCTTCGCTACCAGCTGTTCGACGTCATTCCCGCTGCGAAACAAGTAAGCTTGAATGACCGCGCCCACGCAGCCTTGATTTCCCGGCTGGCTGTGCAGGTGATAAACCAGATCGAGCGTTCGCTGTGTATAGGGCGACCCTTCCATATCCACGCGGACGAAATTTCTCGGCCGCATAGAAACGGCTCGTGCCACGAGGCTGCCCACGATTTCGCAGGCCAGTTGCTCGTCGACGTCGAACCCCATATGGGTGAGTTTTACGCTGACGTTGGCATCGAGCTGGCGGGTTTGAATTTCATCCAGAATCTGTTCGTAGAGTTGCGCGCTATGATGGGCTTCTTCGGCATTGGTGACATTTTCGCCGAGGTTATCCAGCGAAACATGCATGCCGAGGCGGTTGACGGCCTGAGTGGCAGCCACTGCATCTTGGATGGAAGTCCCAGCGACGAAACGGCTGGATAATTTTTGCCCGACCGCTGAACGCTCGGCCAAGCCGCGAATGGTGCGGTTTTCGGAGAGGCGGACGAAGAAAGATCTCAGCACACAGTTGCTCTCGGACAATAGGCCATCATTCGTGATTCATTATGCCATCATTGGCGGCCGTGAGCTTAGTGGCCGCCTTCGGCTTCCAGGAATTTTTCCACTTCCAGTGCGGCCATGCAGCCCGTGCCCGCCGCTGTAATTGCCTGACGATAGCGGCGGTCCATGACGTCACCCGAGGCGAATACTCCGGACACTTTGGTGTGCACGAACTTGTTCGTGATCAGATATCCATCCGCATCGGCGTCGAGCTGCCCCTGAAACATTTTCGCATTGGGATCGTGACCGATACCAAGAAACATGGCGCTGGTGGGAAAATCCCAAACCTTGTTGGTCTTGGTGTTCCGCAGCTTAAGAGCTGTGACTTCTTTTTGGGAGACGTCGAAAACATCTTCAACCAGGGTATCCATCAGGAATTCGATCTTCGGATTTTTCTGCGCACGCTCGATCATGATTTTAGAAGCGCGGAATTCCTCGCGGCGATGGATGAGGGTGACCTTCGAGGCAAAACGGGTGAGGAATGTGGCTTCCTCCATCGCTGTGTCACCACCGCCAATCACCGTGATAGGCTTGCCGGAAAAAAAGAAACCATCGCAGGTGGCGCACGAGGAGACACCGTGGCCAATCAAAGCCTGCTCGTTCGGCAGCCCCAACCAGCGGGCCGAAGCGCCGCTAGCGATGATCAGAGTCTTCGTCCGCAACACTTCTTTCCCCAGCGTAATCGAAAATGGCCTTTGACTCAAATCGGCGCTGGTGACATGGCCGGTCCGGTATTCAGCGCCAAACCGCGACGCCTGCTTCTTCATATTTTCGATGAGCTCCGGGCCTTGAATCCCGTCGGGGAAGCCCGGAAAGTTTTCGACCAGCGTGGTCAGGGAAAGCTGGCCACCGGGTTCGTGGCCTTCGAGGACCAGGGGCTTGAGGTTGGCACGCGCCGTATACAAGGCAGCTGTGTGCCCGGAGCAACCCGAGCCTAAGATCATGACGTTTCGAATATTTTCGCTCATGGGTAAGAATTTAGAACTCTGAAAATTAGATGAGTAGCGGGCTGATAGGTTGCAGCCACAGCCATCTTACCAAGATTCGGGGCGGGTCTCGCAATGAGTACGGCAGCGGAGATTGGCTTTCCGCAGGGGGCTACTGGGGAAAGGATGCGTTCTTCAGATTGCTGCCGCATCCGGGATCGCTGTAGCACTTGCGGAAGCTGGGCACGACCAGCGCCTGTTCGACCGTGGGATCGTTGCGCTCGACGAGCGAAGCGGCGGTGCGACGGGCGGCTTCGATAGACCCAGATTTTTGATAGGCGTCGGCAAGCAATTCCACAGAGAGTGGGTTGTCGGTGTCTTCCACAAGGTGCTCGATGGCTCGGTCGTAGTTGCCTTCGGAGTAGAAGAGAGCGGCAGCGGCTCCGTGATAGGCGGTTTCAATCAAGCGGTCGTTGGCGGTCTGTGCCATTTGGTCGAGGCGCTCGATGTTGGAGCCTGCGGCTTTCTTGTCGCCGGTTCGCACGGCAAGTTCGACACGCGCCCGGAGAATTTGTGCGGACTCCTGCTGGATGGCTGCATTCGTTGCGTTCTTGTGTTCCTGTAAGGAGGCATCGGCTTTGTCCAAAAGCTGCAAGGCAAGCTTGGCGTCGGGCTGATAGATGGCCATTTGGCGGTAGGTCTCGGCCTCCACCTGGCTGATGTGGCGGGCATGGGCAGTATCGGCGAGCGACTGAAAGGCGCGGTCGGCACCCTTGGGATCACCCTCGCGAACGTAGGTGGTCGCTTCCCGGGTTTGCCACAATACTTGCTGCATTTCCTCGAGGTGAAACTTCTCGAATCCGGTTTTGTATTCCTTGCGGGCTTGGGCCTGATTTCCCATTAGAGAGTAGGTATCGGCGATTCCGAACTGAGAGGAATAGAACTGCGGGTCGATGGCCAAGGCGGCGCGATAGTGCTGAATCGATTGGTCAAAGCGTCCGGCCAGACGCAGAATCTCCGCGTAGGAGTCTTCTGGATTTGGATCGCCGGGCAAAGACGCCGCGTACTTCGCCATGAGGGCAAGCGCCTTGTCATACTGCCGCAGATCGGCATAGTTATAGGCCATATTGTTGAGCAGGCCGGGGGAATCGGTGATTCCGGACTGCTCGTAAATATCCAAGGCACGGGCGTACTGAGTCTGTGTCATCAGCCACCACGAAGCCATCCATACCACCAGCTTGTCGTGCGGGTACTGTCTAGCCACGTCGTTCATGCTGGTGATGGCGGAAATCATCTTGTGTTGAGCGGCATCCTGGTACCACTGAATGACGGTGCGTTCGACTGGGCTGGCGTGGCGCCGCATGGCAAAAGCCTTCTGTTGTTCGGCGACTTGTTCGGCGGAATCGAGGCTGAGTTGGGCCAGGAGTTCGTGCGCCATCGCGAACTGTGGATCCTTCTCGACCGCTTTGCGGAGGCTGGCGATAGCTTCCGGCTGGGCTACACGATCGATATACAGCACCAAAGCTTGATCGACAAGATGGCGTGCTTCCGCGGATTTGGTGGTCAGCGGAAAAGCTGCGGGCTTCGTCGCGGGTGCAGCCGCGATGGCCGAGGAAAGTAAACCCAAGGCGACAAACGCTGAGGAAATTTTGCAAATGGCTGCTTGGACGGACATGTTCGTAGAGATCATGGCTTAGTTCCCTTTCAACAAATAGCCGGCATCGAATGGAAGTTTGCCGTCGATTTTGACTACGTTGACGTCCTTGGTCAGTGAATACAGGTCCACAATCCCGATGGCTCCCCGGGTCGCGGAAACGAAGCGAAGAACCGCATCATCGGAGTCCGCAACCACGATCAACCCCGGACGGGCCTGCATCAGAGCGCGAACCTGCTCCGGCGACATATTCAGGACGCGCCGGAAAACAAGTTCCATGTCGGGAGAGGAGGGATTGCGCAGGATAATTTTGACGGGCTTGCCATCCGCCCAGTTCTTCGTCTTGCCATCGAGGATATTGGCCAGATCGGACGTCTTCACGTTTGCGGTACCGTTCTCTTTGTCAGCAACAATCGCCAGTTGCTTGGCCTGGACCACGGAGGAAAACAGCACTCCGCACACCAATAGCGGAATTGTGCGAGATCTTGTCACGATGCCTAGATTTTAGTGCTGACGATGGTTCCGGAGGTAGGAACGAAAGTAACAGTCGCGCAGCGGGCAGGCGCGTGGTAACGCTAGTCGGAAGACGGCTCCTTTGCGGTTGGCTTTGTCGCGGGCTTCGTCGCGGCTTTTGGCTTTGCGGGCGCTGCCACATGCTGCATGCGAGCCAGTTCATCCGGAACAGTATGGCGCACTCCGAGCAAGCTGCGATAGGCGCTCATAATGGTAGCTCCGCTACGAAAGAGCGGGTCATACGCACTTTGATCGGGACCGGGCTGGTCGATCTCGGGATTTCCTCCACAGCGCGCCAGCACGACCGAGGACTTGCCGAACCGCTCCAATTTAATGCGGCTGGGAGGTGTGTTGGACGCCAGCATGGCCGCCGGACTGGTCACGGAGGAGGCGTTGTCTTCAATGGCAATTTGTAGCAGCTCTTTCGGGTCGCGCACACGCAGGACTAGCGTCTCGACCATCAACTGAGGATCCACGCTGAAAGAATACTGCACGGTTGAAAAGGTCGCTTGCACCGAGAACTCCCGCCGCGCACGCACCCACAGGGCGGTCGTTGGCTCGGCGGAAAAACGCGCGCTCGGGCCGGCTTCCACGAAACCCGGCTTGTCCGTCAGCGTAGTCCTCCCGCGGGAAATCTCGAAATCTTCCGTAAACAACGGCTGTCGAGGAATGCGAGCCAGCGCTGCGGCGATTTCCTTCTGATCCTCCGCCGAGGGCGCGCATACGTTCAGCATGTTCACCTTGACTTTGGGCTGGTCGGGCTTGGGCTGGTCGGGCTTGGGCTGGTCTTGTTTCGGCTGATCCGATTTCGAGGAATCCGCCTTCGTCTGGTTCGTCTCTGGTTGGCCTTGCGCCTCTGCCACCAGGCTCAGGCCGCCGATACACGCCGCTAGAATGATTCGCTTTAGCACGCCTGCATTTTACCCGAGGACCGCCCCCGCAAGGTATGCACATCGCGGTTCCGGCAGATCGCTTCCCTGCCCGTCCTATAATGATGCATGGCAAATCTAACCCTTGTTTACGGAATGCGCCTGTTACCCGCCGATGAGGTGGAGACAGTTGGCGAAGCCACCCTCCAGTTGAAGAACGGCCGCGCCGCGCATGTGACCATGCATGTTCTGGAAGGCTCCAAAGAAGACATCGAGAAACAACTTCGTACCAGCGTGGAAGCCTTCTTCGACTTTTACCCGGAGATTTAGCGGCCCAACTCCAGGGCGTCCTATAATTGAGGTCCACTTTGGCGATCCAGCTCCCAACTTCGTGGCGTTACCGGCTGATGCGCTGGGGCTGGCCTCCGCAAAACAGGCTGGCGCGTTGGGGAGTGACTCTCATCAAGTTTGCGCTCGCCCTTTTAGTTCTCCAGATAGTCATTCTGATTCTGCATCTGCCCGGCAGCGGGATCGTGCTGGTCGGCGCGATTTCTGCTGCTGTCATTGGGCTCGCACTGTTTGCGATCGCTGCCTTTGGCTGGGTCCGCGCGAAACTGCTTTGGCGGCTGCGCAACCGGCTGATAGTGACGTATGTATTTATCGGCGTTATCCCGGCGCTTTTGCTGGTGGCGATGACCTCGATTGCCTTCTACCTCTTTGCGGGGCAGTTCGCTAACTTTGTCGTAACCTCGGACATTAATGCGGAACTGAAGAATCTGAATACTGCGAACGCGACAATCGCCCACAGTCTGGCAAACCGGCTCCGCAACAAGGATGCGAGAGCCTTTACCCTGCCCGAAGACTTGCGCACCGCCGACAAGTCGTCCGCGCCGCATGAAGTTTGCGCATGGTACACAGGAAAGCCGCTCACAACACCCCCAACTGTCGTCACATGCTCAATGCGGATACAGGATTCTGTTCCCGGCCAATTTCGCGAACTCGTAATCGACCACGACACGCTTTACTTGCGCGCCGGAACTACGATCAACATTGCGGGCGGACAATTACACGTAGTAGCGTCTTCGCCCCTTGACCAGGCTCTACTAGATCGTGTTTCCGGCGGCCTGGGCAGGATTACGCTGTACCCGACTGTGAGAACAGCCGCTGCAACCGCCGCAAGCGATCCCACCAAGAACTGGCTCATCTTTCCGGCAGGCCCCAACAACAACTCGACGCCTTCCGTTGGCCATTCCCAAGGACAAGGTGGCAACATCGCCGACAATGGCGAGTATGTATGGGTTGCTGATTTCCGACACCCGCTCCTGACGACTGGGACACTGCCGGATGCTGCCAACCGTTTGGACAACGAGATCGATTTTCCTTCCGCTCTTTCTGTTCTTAATTTGGACACTAATACGCGCGAGATCCACGCCGTGATGTATGTCCAGACGCGGCCATCCCTGCTCTACGAAAGGCTGTTCGCGGCACTCGGCCAGTTCGCGTCTGGCACGGAGCTCATCCTGCTCCTCTTCGCAGTTCTCTTCGCCTTTATCGTCCTCCTGGCTCTGATAGTAGGTTCCCGTCTCACGCGCACGATGACGAAATCTGTTGCCAACCTTTACACCGCCACGCAGCACCTCAATCGCGGAGAATTCGACTACCGCATCGAAGTTCGCGAACGTGACCAGCTCGCGGCTCTCCAGACTTCTTTTAATTCCATGGCTGCTTCGCTCGAAAAGTTGATGGTGGAGCAGCGCGAAAAGCAGCGCCTGGAGAACGAACTG
>JAYTQD010000468.1:0-1173 GCA_043746935.1 Acidobacteriaceae bacterium
CTCTCACAGGATTTTGCCTAACCGCCGGATCGCAAAGGACTTCGGCGCTTTTGGCCGCTCCCAATTCCGAGGCCCATCTAGTTGATCAATTTTGGGGGCGTAATGCGCGCTGCGATGGCACCAATGACGAGCGTTACGAAGGCCGCTGGTAGACCTTTAATTAACTCTAAGCAGATTGAGCCTTGAGAACAGCAGTTCATAGGTATCCTTCTGCTCCGGACGTTTCATAACGGTTCGGCTTGCTGCAACACCCTATCCCGGAATTTTTCTGACAAGAATCCTGGTGTGAGTACTTCGACTTTTACGCCGAGCAGCTTTCTTGCCTCCGCCTGTAGACCGCCCAGCGTGAATAACGTTGTTGACCCGGGAACAGAATCGACCAGCAAGTCGAGGTCACTATCCTCGGTGTCGGTCTTGGTGAGCGCCGACCCAAAGACACGGGGATTCAACAGACCATGGCGGGCGACCAGTTCCCGCAGGGCCGCGCGGTGAACGGCGAGTGCGTCAGATGGTTTCATGTTTAAGTGTAGATCCGTCACTACGCAAACGACACCGATACCGCGCCCTGCCCTTTCCGCTTCGGCGTCGAGCGGACGACGATATCAATATCGCGGCCCAGCAGCGTCAGGCAGTCCATGAGCTTGCGCTCGGAGAAGCCGCGGAACTGACCGCGCAGCATTTTCGACAACTTGGGCTGCGGAATGCAGAGCAACTCGGCCGCCTTTGTCTGGGTATAACCACGATCGGTCAGGATCTCCGCAATCGTGGTGACGAGCTGCGCCTTGACAAGCATTTCGTCGGCGGACTTGTAGCCCAGGTCGGCGTACACGTTCGTGCTGCCACGCTGGTAGCGCACACTCTTGTCGGTTCGGGTTTTCATGCCTTGCTCTCTTTCACCAATGCGGTGGCTTTCTTCAATCGGTCCTCGATCAATTCCATATCGGGTTTCGGGGTCTCGATGCCGGACTTCGAGTTTTTCTGGAACACGTGCAGCACAACGACCGCGGTGGCAAAGCGCACGGTGTAGACGGCGCGGTACGCGTTGCCAGCTTGCGATTCGATAACCTCCAGGACACTCGCGTCGCCGAATCCCTTCAGCACCTTCGTGTTGTCATGCCGCTTGCCGGTCTGCGCGATATACAGCGCGTAGCCAAAGACATCGACCACATCCGC
>JAYTQD010000469.1:0-1173 GCA_043746935.1 Acidobacteriaceae bacterium
ATCGATCCGCAACGACCGGTTGTCTTGCTGGCATCGTCACGTTGGACCTTGCCAAACTCCGCCGTTCTCCTCATGGACCTTCAGAAAGACTTCCTCGACGTCGAAGAAGGCCGTATGCCTGTAGACCGACAGGGCGCCCAGGCCGTGTTGGACACGGCAAATGAAGTCCTATCGAAGCGAGTTCTCGCGGAGGCGTTGCCGATCCTCGTGATGAATCAGTTCCCCGCAGCGCAGCGAATCGCCAATTTTTTTCGGAAAGGTGCTGCCATTGCTGGTAGCGCCGGTTCTGAACTTGACGGGCGGCTCGAAAGTCATGGCCAAACGAAGGTTGTTGCGAAGGCCAGCCCAAGCGCGTTCTCAAATCCAGAACTCCAGCAGTACCTTCGCGCGCAAGATGTACAAGAACTCTACGTGCTGGGCGTCTTTGCTGAAGGCTGCGTTCGTTCTACGGTGCTCGACGCGATGAAGCTGGGCTATGCCGTTCACGTCATCGCCGATGCGGTCGCTACAAACGCCTCCTGGAAGAAGCGTTTTGCACTCTGGTCAATGAAGCGCGCCGGGGCGGGAATCATCCCAACCCTCCTCGCCGCCACACCTTCTCTCGTTACCTCGCAAGCCACTCCCCCTCATCTTGGAGCATCGCAATGAACCGTCGTAGATCCATCGCCTCGCTGCTCGTGTTCTCCGCTTACCCCGCCATCGTCTCGGCAACCACTGAAGCAACCGCCGCCGCTCAAGCAGCAGCCAGGGACTGGCTGACAAAGCTGGACGCCTCAGACTATTCTGGAACCTGGGAAGTAGCTGCTTCTATGTTCAAGGCGGCTGTGTCTGCCCAAGCCTGGCAACAGGCATCGCAGTCCGTCCGAGCACCGCTGGGGGCCATCCGTAGTCGCACGGAAACGTCAGCAACGTTCACACGTTCCATTCCTGGAGTCCCCGATGGCCAGTACGTTGTCATCCAGTTCGACACAACGTTTGAGAACAAGGCAAAGAGTGTAGAGACAGTCACTGTTGCACTGGACCGAGATGGCGCCTGGAGAGTCGCCGGCTACTTCATCAAGTAACCAACCCGAGCACGTCTCATGGTTACTGGGCACCAGGATGCTGTGCTCAAGCAGGGCCGTTCAGCTTGCAGCGAGGCCTGCGTTCAAGCGGACGGCCTAAAGCGGCCAC
>JAYTQD010000470.1:0-8858 GCA_043746935.1 Acidobacteriaceae bacterium
CTCGATCAGAATTCCAGTGGAGTTTGGGTTTGGAGCCATCATTTCAACTGGGAGTATCGCGATACGCTGCGTGCGCCTTGGTATTCGGGGTTGGCGCAGGGGCAGGCGATTTCTTTACTGCTGCGGGCACATCTAGAAACAGGGAACGCGAATTACCTGGGTGCGGCGCGCGATGCTTTTAAGGCTTTCGAGCGGGCGGTGGACGATGGTGGCGTTGCCTTTACGGATGCTCGCGGGGATTGGTGGATTGAAGAATACATCGTGCAGCCTCCGACCCATATCTTGAACGGGTTTATCTGGGCGTTGTGGGGCGTCTATGACATGTTTCTGGTGACTGGGGAAACCGCGCATCGGCGCTTGTTCGAACGAGGAGTTGAGACGCTGGAAAATAATTTGCAAACGTACGACACAGGTTTTTGGTCGCTCTACGAGCAATCGGGAACGCGGCTGAAGATGCTGGCGAGTCCTTTCTACCATCGGTTGCATATTGCGCAGTTGCGCGTGATGCACCGGCTGACCGGGTCGGAGGTGTTTGCGCGATTCGCCGACCGCTGGGAGGACTATCGCGGGAGCCGGCTCGGGCGGACGCGCGCAATTCTATACAAGGGAGTGTTTAAGCTGCTGTATTACTAGAACTGGTTTCACGCATGGGCATGGAACCTTCAACCATTACCTCGTGGGCTAAAGCCCTCGATTTTATGCGGTTTTGATGTCACGGCTGAAGCCGTGACCTACCCAAACGATTTGTGAACCCATCGCTAGGACTCGACGACCAGCCGTGAAAATCCTCTACGTTTCGCAATACTTTCCGCCGGAGATGGGCGCGCCCGCGGCGCGGGCCGCTGAACTTGCGCGGCACTGGGTGAACGATGGCCATGAAGTTACCGTGCTTACGGGCTTTCCCAATCACCCTACGGGCGTAGTTCCGCCGGAGTATCGCGGGCAATTTTGGCGGTTGGTGACGCGCCGCGTGTGGAATGGCGTGACCCTGATTCGTACTTGGCTGCTGCCGTTTCCCAATCGCAAATCTTACGAGCGCATGCTGAATTACAGTTCGTTCTGCGTTTCGTCGGCGGTCACGGGCCTCTTCGTATCCAAGCCCGATGTCTTGATTGCCACCTCGCCGCAATTGTTGGTTGCGCTAAGTGGTTGGTGGCTGGCATTCGTCAAGCGGGTTCCGTTTGTCTTTGAGGTGCGCGATCTCTGGCCGGAGTCGCTCGCGGCGGTTGGCGTTGGCGAGGGAAACTCGTTGCTCATTCGTGTTCTGGGAATGATCGCGGGGTTTCTCTATCGGCGAGCGAGTTGCATTGTTGTGGTTACGGCTGCGTTCAAGACTTTTCTAATCGTGAACTGGAACGTCCCGGCGGAGAAGATCTTTGTGGTCGAGAACGGCGTGGAGACCGAGATGTTTTCTCCGCAACCGGACAGGGATGCCAAGCGCAAGGAACTTGGTGCGGAAGGGAAGTTTCTCGTCTGCTACACCGGCACGATGGGCTTGGCGCATGGGCTGGAGACTTTGATCGAGGCGGCGGCGACCTTACAAGTCAAAAATCCGCGCGTGCAGTTCCTTCTTGTAGGAGAAGGAGCGGACAAGGAACGCATTCTCGGCCTCGCCGCAACCCACGCCCTGACGAATATTACGTTCCTCGGCCAGCAACCTCGCGAGAGCGTGCCTGGGTTTATTTCCGCTTCCGATGCCTGCCTGGTGATGTTGAAGAAGGCGGAGTTGTTCAAGACCGTGATTCCCACCAAAATGCTGGAATTCCTGTCTTGCGCCCGCCCCATCATTCTGGCTGTGGATGGGCAAGCCCGTGAAATTATGGATGCTGCCCAGGCAGGAATTTTTGTGGAGCCGGAAAATGCGCGGGGGTTAGTGGAAGCCATCCAGGAACTTGCCGCTGACTCGGCATTGTGCGCAAAGCTCGGCCGAAATGGGCGCGAATATATTGTGCAGAATTTTTCCCGGCAACAAACGGCTCGGGCTTACCTGGGTATCTTGAGCAATCTCGTCTCGAAGAAGCGGTAACGAGATTGAGAAACCGGTCTGCTAGGGCCGGATCGCTACCAAGCTCATGGCAGTGGCCATTTGCGTGAGGGCTTCCGCCGAGCGGGCAACCACGACCTTCCTGGTGCTACTGGGGACGAACAAAATGTCTTCGGATTGCATCGGCATATCCTGCACTTTGGCGCGCAGAATTTGTTTCAGGGGAACTTTAATCTGCTGGGTGCCTTGCGGCGTTCTCCGCAGGATGGTTGTCCCGCCCATGGACGCGGTCTTGTTCGCTCCCCCGGCGAGTGCGATCGCTTTCAGGATTGTCAAATTCTCTGAATCTGAAACAAATGCGCTGGGCCTGCCCACATCTCCGACCACATAAAAAACGGGCCCGTGCTGGACGACTATGGTGTCGCCCGGCTCGACGACAACATTGTTGTCATCTGATGGCGCGAGATCAGCGGGTAATTTCACCCGCGTGCTGTGCGTCGGATCGCGACGGTGTGTGATCGTAATCGCGCGGCTGGATTTTTCCGTGAAACCGCCGGCAGCGGAGACGAGATCCAAAATGTGGCGTTGTCCAGAAACGTTGTAGACACCGGGGTGGGCCACCTCTCCCAGAAGACTGACGCTGGAACTCGCCGACTCCGAAACCAGCAGGACTACATGTGGGTTCTTGACGAACCCGCCGTCGGAAAGCCTTTTCTCGATGACGCCTTGCGCTTCCTCGGGCGCCAAGCCGCCGAGATGTACATAGTCGATGAGGGGCAGATAGACATCGCCGCTGTTATTGATGCGAACTTTCTGCGAGAGTTCCGGGACGCCGTATACGGAGATATCCAATAAATCCGCTGCTCCCAGCACAACCCCGGGTGATGAGTTCGACGGAGGCGGAGGAGCTGGGGCCGCAGTCTGAGCGCTGGCAGCTTGAGGTATCACACTCGGGAACGCATCCTGTCCACAAGCCAGTCCAACCGAAAGGCCGACGAAGAGAAGGAGGGCGATTGAGGCGACAAGAGGCCGACTCAGCCCCGTAGATTCAGGCATTTACGTCTCCGCAGATTGTCCTCGAGAATGCTCTCAGTGTAGCACGCTGGAAAGAGCAGTGCTTGATGTGATACGGCCCTCGGATGGCCCGATTGCGTTGCGAATAAGGGAGTCCAATATGGTATAGTCTTCAAATCGTTGCGAGCAAGTGCAAGATCCAGGATCCTCGGCAGTTTCCGTTGATTATGTGTGGGCCCTGACTAGCTCGTACTTTGTGTTACGGGTAGGTTCGGGGAAATCGCATTGACTGCGCTCTATCTTGGTTCCTTTACCTTCGCGCTGTTGCTCTCCGTCATCCTGACAAAGTTAGTGAGAGATTTTGCCTTCCGCAGAGGGTGGGTGTCCGTGCCCTCGCCGGAACGCCACATGCATGTTCATCCCCTTCCGCGACTCGGCGGAGTTGCCATCTGCTTCGCGTTTCTCATCACCGAGGCTTTAGTCACGTTATTGGCGCCCCGGTTTCCTAGATGGGGACACAGTGTTTCGTTGCACCTCTCGACTACCATTCTCGTTCCGGCGTGTCTGGTTTTTCTTCTGGGTGTTTACGATGATTTGCGGGGCGCGCGCCCGTGGTTGAAGTTTGTGGTGCAGGGCGCTGCTGGCGCGATGTTATTTCTGGGGGGCCTGCGCATTCTTGCGCTGCCACTGGTGTTTGGCGCACGGCACTTTAGCGGTGTTGTCGGATTGGTGCTGACCATTATTTGGGTGATCGGCATCACCAATGCTTTCAACTTGATTGATGGTCTGGATGGATTAGCGGCCGGGTCAGCGCTTTTCTCGACGCTGGTTGTGTTCATTGTGGCGCTGGTGAGTCACTCGAACTGGCTGGCGCTGGCGACCATTGTGCTGGCAGGCGCTATCTTGGGATTCCTGCGTTTTAACTTTAATCCGGCCACAATTTTTCTCGGGGACTCCGGCAGTCTGTTTATTGGATTTTTGTTGAGTGCGTTTGCACTGCAGGGAGCAACGAAAGCGCCCACGGTGGTGGCGGTTGCCATACCAGTCGTTTCTTTTGGTTTGCCGATTCTGGAAACGGGCATTTCCATTCTGCGGCGGTTGATCAGCGGACGACCCGTTTTCACAGGGGACCGCGAACATATTCATCACAAGCTTCTGGAACGCGGACTTTCGCACCGTCAGGTTGTGATTGTTTTGTACGCCGTGTCCGGGGTGTTTGCGATGCTCAGCCTCTTCTTACTGTGGCCGACGGGGAGCACGCTGGGGTTGGTGTTGGCTGTCGTGGGCTGCGGCGTCTGGGTGGGTGTGCAGCATCTGGGGTACCTCGAGTTTGGTGAGCTGCGCCGGGTGGCTGTTAGGACCATGGAGCAGCCGCAGGTTTTCGTCAACAATATGGCGGTTCGCCGCGCGGTGGAAGAGCTCAAGGTGGCGAGGGATTACGAGCAGGTTTGCCAGATTGTGCTGGCCGCGTTTGAGTGCAACGATTTCGATACCGTGGAATGGAAACTCGAAAGCAGTGCGCTGGGGAACCGTGGTTTTCTGCTTTTGCCGGAGCGCTCCGATCTTCTCCAATTTCGCTGGCAGCGCGCTCCGAAAGAGGACCGGAGTGACTCCTTGCCTTCCTGGCGGCTGCAACTGGATCTTCTGACCGCCAAGAATGTTTTACTGGGACGGATGATGTTGTTCCGGGTTTACTCTCCAAGGGCGTTGCAATTGGATATCAATCTACTCACCACCGATTTTCCCGCTGCCTTGGCGGACGCGCTGGACCGGACTCTGCCGGTCTTGGTTTTGTCCGCGGTCAAGGCGGATGCCCACCCCTCCTTACTTCGGACCCAAGTGAATTGAGCCGTAAGCCCATCTCCTCCACATGCACATTCTTCACGTCGTAGGAGCCCGTCCGAATTTCATGAAAGCCGCGCCGGTCCTGCGCGCGCTGGGGCAATTTGCCAAGATCCACCAAACCAGGGTCCGCCAGACCCTGGTGCATACGGGACAACACTACGATGCCGGCATGTCGGACGTGTTTTTTCGCCAGCTGGAAATGCCGGAGCCAGACGTAAACCTTGCCGTCGGATCTGGCGGGCAGGCGCAGCAGACGGCTGATGTGATGTTGCGCTTTGAGCCGGTGGTTCTGGAGAGTAAGCCGGACTGGGTGTTGGTCTATGGAGATGTAAACTCGACGCTTGCAGCCGCTCTGGTCTGCTCCAAGCTCCAAGTCCCTGTGGCCCACGTCGAGGCAGGTCTTCGCTCGCGGGACCGAACCATGCCCGAGGAGATCAACCGCATCGTCACGGATCAGCTGTCGGATTTGCTCTTTACACCTTCGTCCGATGCGGATGACCACTTAATTCGTGAAGGCATCTCGCCGGAAAAGATTCATCGCGTCGGCAACGTGATGATTGACACTTTGATTCGCCTGTCGCCGCAAGCCAAGATGCCCCGCGAGCTGGAGGGCGTGGATCGCTTTGTGCTCGTGACCCTGCATCGCCCCGCCAATGTGGATGATTTGCCGTGGCTCCGGGAAATGTTGGCCGCTCTGATGGAAGTCAGCCGTGAAGCGCAGGTGGTTTTTCCGGTGCATCCCCGGACCGCCAAACGCTTGGTCGAAGCGAACGCCTTGCCTATTGGGAACAACCGTCTGCGGTTGCTGCCGCCCTTGCCGTATCTCGAGTTCCTTGCCTTGCAGCGTCATGCAAAGGCTGTGATCACGGATTCCGGCGGCGTCCAGGAAGAGACCTCGTATCTGGGCGTCCCCTGTCTTACGGTGCGAGAGAATACTGAACGTCCCATCACTCTGACCGAAGGCACAAATTTGCTTGTAGGACGAGACATCTCGCGACTGCGCCGGGAGCTCGACCGTGTTCTGCTACAGATGCCTGGAAAGCCCCGTGCCATTCCCCTATGGGATGGGCACGCAGCCGAGCGGATCGCTAAGGTTCTCGCCGCTCGCGCATCGCTGTAAGCCCCGCAGGGCCAGGGGTTCCGCCGGGTATTGGGAGCGAAATCCCGGCCACTTTATCCACAGCGGAATCAATTCCGCTACTCCTATACCCGGCACCATCCCGTTTATTCTGAAGTTGCCCCCAAGATTTCCAGGAGGAGCGCTGGATGTACCGTTGGATGACCGCGCGTGATGTGAGTTTTGTCCGGCTACAAGCTGCTGTGTTCTGCGCGGAGTGCGAACTCATTAGCCAAAACAACACTACGAATTGTCTGGCGTGTGGCAGCAAAGCTCTGATGAATCTGTCGCGTTTGATGGGCGGCTCCCTGCTGCACCAGTCGACGGCGAATCTGATTCAAGACGCCGCGCTGGATCGTGTGGTTCGCGAACTGCTGCAATCGATTCCCTCAAAAGTGCCGCTGCGGGATCCCAGAGAGGCGGCAGAAGAAGAGTTTGCGTTTGCGCAGCAAGGCCACGCGTCGAAACCAGCGGCAAGGACTTTTGTTTTTCCGCAGCCCAAGACCGCTGCCGCTCTGGAGAGCATCTCCGCGTTCGATCTGGACCTAGCCCCTGCCATCGATATCATCACGGATCGGGCGCAAGTGATGACGCGCGCCACAGGAGCGGCGATTGCGCTGAACCGAGGTCGCGAAATCGTTTGCCGCGCTCGTGCTGGACGTACAGCGCCCGACTTGGGCGTCCGCCTGCAAACCGAATCCGGCATTTCCGGGCATTGTGTGCGCACCGGAGAAATCCTGCTCTGCCACGATACGGAATCGAGCCCCCACGTGGATCCCACCATTAGTCGGCGACTGGGCGTGCGGTCGATTCTGGTCTCGCCGATTCGCTATTTCCAGCGCACGCTGGGGATTTTCGAGGTTCTTTCCGCCTCGCCCTACGCCTTTGACCAGCGCGACGTTGCCACGCTCCAATTACTCTCCGGAATAATGGTGGCTGCTATTAGCCGCGTGGTGGAGCTGCCGGCCCGAACCGCCTAAGCCCATATACTTTCGATCCGCCCGCGAGGCGTAATCTGTGGCCTTGTAAGCCATCTTGACGTGTATTATGGGACTGCTTCGTCATGAGCAGCCAGGACCCCCAGGCCGCGTCTGTAGTGCCGCCGAATGCGACGCGAGATTTGCCGCAAAAGGCACACCCGCCGAGCGAGCGCAGAGGCCGCACGCGCCACTCGCTTTCCGTTCCTGCGGGCGTTCGTCTTCGCGGGCCAGGGATTGTTGCAACTCCCACGCGAATTGTGGACCTCTCGGAAGATGGCATCGGCCTGGAAACGTCAACTTTCCTGCCCCCGGATCGTACCCTGGCGCTTGATCTTGACCTTAGCCCAGCGTTGGAAGGCCACCATGGCCTCCGCTTGATTGGTCAGGTGGCGTGGTCGCAGCCCACGGGACGGTCCGGCGTGCGTTTCTTCTCGCCCGACCATGCGGCGCTCCAGGAGATCCAACAGTGGCTGTTTCTGAATGCCGTGGCGGGCGCGGCGGAAACATCGCGCTTGCCGGAGTTGCTTTCGCAAGCTTCGCAGTTGACCGGCATTGAAGGGAGTCTTGCTCCAGAGATAGTTCCACAAAAAGAACTATTCCTGGACGAGGAAAGTGTAGGCGAGCCAGACGGCGCCATCCTTTCTCCACTGGATCATTCTCCGTTACTTCGGGACACGAATGCGATCGTCAGCCGGGCCCTCGCGCTGACAGGGGCAAAGGGCGCGGCTCTGGCCCTCTATGAGGGTGGACACCTCATCTGTCGCGCGATCTGCGGAACCGACACGCCCGCGCTCGGAGCCAGGATTTCGACGGACTCCGGAATTACCGGGGAATGTGTGCGCTTCGCGCAAGTGATGTACTGCTCCGACGCCGCGGCTGATCCGCGAGTGGACCGTGAAATCTGCGCGGACCTCGGGATACGATCCATCCTGGCGTTGCCGCTTTTCGCGGGCGAACGCGTGGTGGGATTGCTGGAGGTTCTGTCGCAGCGCACCGAGGCGTTCGATCCCGGGGATGCGAAGGCTCTCGACCTGTTGGCGCGGCCTGTGATGGGCATGCTCTTCGCCGAGGGCGCGTCGCTGGCGCTGCGTCGCGGTGTTGGCAGTGACGTGCGGGAGCCCGATCTAGGCTTTGGCTCCCGTGATCGTGATTCCGTCGATCTGGATTTCATCGAGCGACAGCACCGAGCGATCACTCGCACCACACTGCCGGGGGTGCGAATTTACCGCCGCGTGTTGGAAGGTGTGGCGGCGATTGCTGTGATCGCAGCGGTGACTTGGCTGGTCATGTCGCAGACCAAGACGCTGACTTCGTTGCAGCAGCAGCCCGCTGCGGCGACAACTCAGATTCAGCCTCAGGTTCCTCATGCCATGCCGGTGTCTGCCGAAGTTGGGAATGAGACTGGGAAGATCACCGATGGTAAGCCCGCCACTGACTCCCTGGCCGACCTGAAGGCTGCCGCGCAAGACGGTGATCTCTCGGCGCAGTATGCGGTGGGTGCTCGCTACGCCAGTGGGGAAGGCGTGCCCCAGGACTACGCTGCCGCGGCACGCTGGTTTACGCTGGCGGCCAAGAAGGGCTACGCTCCCGCGCAAGGCATGCTCGGCGCTTGTTACTGGTCCGGCCGCGGCGTTCCAAAGGATCTCAAGCAAGCCTATTTTTGGTCAGTACTTGCCCGCGATGGCAAGGATGAAATCAGCAAAGACCGAGTCGACGCTCTGGTTGCTCGTTTGAATCGTTCGCAGATGTTGGAAGTGCAGCAGCTCGTTCGAGACTGGTACCGCAAGCAAGCTGCCTCGCCGCAAGCCGCCAGTTCACTACGGTAGCGCCTCCGCACCGCCACCCCATATTTTCTAATTCACCGGCTCCACAGGTAGACTAACCAGTCCGTTGTTCTCTACATTCGCTCCTAACTTTC
>JAYTQD010000471.1:0-3325 GCA_043746935.1 Acidobacteriaceae bacterium
TGCTTCTTCAGCCAGGCGATGACATCGGCGTCGAGGCGCACGGTCACCGGCTTCTTGATCGGTCGATAAAACTTTCCCACAACCGCGCCCGTCCAATCCGTGACCTCGGGCAGGTCCGAGAGATCAATCTCCCGGTCTTTGAGAGCCGTCAACGCCGCGATCTCCCGCGCCTGTTTCTTATTCGCCTTGCTCATAGAGTTCCCTTTCCCGCCGGGTTGCCTTTCGCGCTGAAACGATTCGAATCAAGTCCTCGCCTTCTTCAACGAACCAGGTATGTGCGACGAGCAGAACCATCACACCTTCAATCAACCCGAGTGTTTGCCAGCGTTCTTCGCTCTCGACGACGCGATCTAGCCTGCTCACCACCCGTGGATCTTCAAAGACTAGCGCCGCAGTTTCAAAACTGACCTTGTGCTTTGTCTTGTTGCGCCGATTCTTCTCGTCATCCCAAATAAAGCGCATGACTTTACTAATATATACGTACATTATAGTACGTATATTTAGCGTTGTCTAATCGAAAACCTTGGCAGAACGATTTTCGGCCAAAAGGGGTATTCATTTTCTGAATATTTCTCCAGTGAAATATTCAGAAAGTGAATAGCTGTTTGGAGGTTTTTGCCCGGCTCGGCAGGCGAGGGCGCCTGCCGCCACGCGAGCGTTACCTCCGGCCTTGTCCTCCCGTTTTCCTCTGCAAAAAATTTCTCAAAAATTCTTTTTGCACAGCATCCAAATAACTGTATTCTCAAATTCGCGAACCAACTTCCCGAATCCCTGGAATCCGCAGGAACCAGGAGCCTCGGCGGCAACGGCCGAGGTGGTGAGAGTGAGTCGCTTGGGAGGAACACATCGAAATTGGCAACTGCCACTAGCTCTCCAGCCTGGAAACCGCAGATCGTTGATCCGATCACCCCGCCCCCAGCGAAATCCCAGAAACAACATTTCGTCCGTCTTACCTTGTGGCCCCTGGTCGCCGCGACCTTCTTTATGGTCTCGGGAGGAACCTTTGGCACCGAGGATATCGTGCATGGTGCGGGCTACGGCAAGGGCATTCTCATTCTGCTGATCACGCCGCTGCTGTGGGCTTTGCCCGTGGCGTTCATGATTGGCGAACTCTCCAGCGCGCTGCCCAAAGAAGGCGGCTTTTACGCCTGGGTGCGGCGCGGGCTGGGTGATTTCTGGGGATTCCAGGAAGCATGGCTGTCGTTAGTAGCGTCCATTTTCGATATGGCGATTTACCCGACGCTGTTTGTCACCTACTTGAACCGCTTGTTTCCGTGGTTTGCGGAGGGTGCGCATCACTTGGCAGTCGGAGATCGCGACCTGATGGTGGCGGCGGGCGTGGTGCTCTTTTGCGCGTTGCTGAACGTTGCCGGAGTGCGCGTGGTGGCGACGACTTCGGTCTGGCTCTTCTTTCTTCTATCCGCGCCGTTTGTGCTGATTGTTGTTCTCGCGCCGTTCAAATTCGGTGCGCTGACGCACGCGACCGCCCATAACACCGGCGGCGTCTCGGCGGATATTTTGGCCGGACTCTTGGTCTGCATGTGGAACTACATGGGTTGGGACAATGCTTCCACCGTCGCGGCGGAAGTGGAACGCCCTGCGCGGACGTACCCGCGAGCGATGCTCTACTCGGTGCTCATCGTAGCCGTGAGCTACGTTTTGCCGATCGCCGCGATGTGGCTGACCGGCCTGCCTCCGGCGCAGTTCGAAACCGGCTCGTGGGCCGATATCGCCGGTATGCTCGGGGGACCGCTGCTGCGCGGAGCTTTGGTGCTGGCCGCAATGGCCAGCGCGTTTGGCATGTTCAATTCACTGGTGATGAGCTATTCGCGGCTGCCGTTGGCCATGGCGCAAGATGGCATGTTGCCCAGCGCCTTCGGCAAGTTGCACTCGAAAACACGCGCACCATGGGTCGCGATTGCCGTACTGGCGCTGGCGTGGACGTTGTGCCTCGGGATCGGATTCGAGCGCTTGATCACGATCGATATCCTGCTCTATGGTACGAGCCTGTTTCTGGAATTCGCAGCGCTGATCGCGCTGCGCTTCCGCGAGCCGGAACTCGTTCGTCCGTTCCGCGTCCCTGGCGGCCTGTTCGGTGCGCTCTTTATCGGAGTGCCGCCGATGCTGCTGGTGCTGGTCTTCTCCGTGGCGCGCGGGCAGAGCGAACATATCCTGGGCATGAGCTCGTTCCTCTTCGGCATGGCGCTCATTGCAGCGGGGTTTGTGGCCTACGCTGTGAACATGCTGCTGAAGCCGCAAGGCTGGAGTGCGACGGCGGATGAAACCGCGCAACCAATGGCTTAGTCACGTATAAGAAAAACGGATGCTGCGATATGTAGGGCAATTGCTATACGAGTATATCTTTGCTATATTCGTATAGCGAGGTAGAAAATGCTGGCGATTCGTCTTCCCGAGTCCATCGAAAAACGTCTTGAAAAACTAGCTGAGCTTACTGGCCGCACCAAGACCTTTTATGCGCGGGAAGCCATCCTGCAGCATCTAGAGGAGATCGAGGACATGTACCTAGCCGAAGGTGTGCTGGATCGCATCCGCAGCGGTAAAGAACAAACCGTTCCCTTAAAGGATGCGATGAAGCGCCGTGGTCTCTAAATGGCCTGGAAGGTTGAGCTGTCCGCTGGCTTCGACCGGCAATTGGACAAACTAGATGCACAACCCGCCAAGCGCATCCTCAAGTTCCTGCATGAACGAGTCGCCAAGTTAGACGACCCGCGCAGTGTCGGCGAGGCTCTGCACGGCTCGCGCCTGGTCGAGTTCTGGAAATACCGCGTAGGCGACTACCGCCTCATCTGCAAAATTGAAGACAACCGCCTGGTCGTGCTGGTTCTCCGCGTGGGGCATCGCAAAGAAATCTATCGCTAACGCTTCCAGTCATGGTTGCACCTGCAACACGTGAACTGAATAGAGGCAACAGGGAAGTGATGGAGCAACCTGTTGAAGGAGTTGCCAGCGCCGGATCTGCTTATCGCTCTCATTCCGGGCTGTTTGTTGTACAGTAATCCGGGACCGCACTCGCCATGACCAAACGTAAATCCAAAGGCGCGTACATGATCTCCGCTGTGGCGGAAATGTACGGCATTCACCCGCAAACCTTGCGTCTCTACGAGCGCGAAGAGTTGCTGAAGCCTTCGCGCACTGAGGGGAACACGCGGCTTTACACCGAGGAAGATCTGCAGCGGCTGGAATTTATCCTGTCGCTGGCGCGCGACCTCGGCGTGAACATCGCGGGCATCGCTATTATTTTGCAGATGCGCGAGCGCATGGAGGAAATGCAGCACCAGATTCAGGATTTCGTACAGTATGTGCA
>JAYTQD010000472.1:0-21229 GCA_043746935.1 Acidobacteriaceae bacterium
GGCCGCGGTATGTTTGTGACCCCAGGCGTCGTCGTTGATGGCAAACTGGTGACCACCGACCTGGTGGACATCAACCTCAACATCCGCATCCTGCTTGGCAGTTCGTACTACGACGATTGGCAAAATTCGCAAACCTTTGTAAAGCAAGATCCTCTCGGCAACCCGGTGGACAAGAACCATCCATGGAACCAAACCACCATCCCACGTCCGCAGAAGCGCGATTTCAACGGCAAATACACCTGGGTAATGTCGCCGCGTTGGCTCGACAAGCGAACCGGCGATCATCTTGCCCTGGATACCGGCGGAGGTCCCATTGCCCGGCTGTGGGCCACCGCTCTGGCGGGCATTGTGGACATCGGCTACATTAAGGCGACTGGCTCCAGCGTCAAGATGTACCTTCCTAAGACCACGTCGTTGCCAGAAACCGAGTTCGAGTGGAAGATTCCGAAGTGGAGCAATGCCATTGAGCGGGATCGCGCGCGAACCTACTTCCAGGTGTATGCTGCTTGCGCGGCGTTGCACTTCATGGAAAAGGCGATGGCGGAACTGCACGCCGGTCGGACCAAGACGTGGACCGAGTTCAAGGTTCCCGAGGAGGCTATCGGCTGCGGATTCCACGAGGCGGTGCGCGGTGTGCTCTCGCACCACGTCGTCATTAAGGAGGGCAAGATCGCGAACTACCATCCGTATCCACCAACGCCCTGGAACGCCAATCCGCGCGACATCTATGGCACTCCGGGACCGTATGAGGATGCGGTGCAGAACACTCCGATCTTTGAAGAAAACGGGCCCGACAAGTTCAAGGGCATTGACATCATGCGCGCTGTGCGGAGCTTCGATCCGTGTCTGCCGTGCGGCGTGCATATGTACCTGGGCAAAGGGAAGGTGTTAAAGACGCATCACTCTCCGATGTTTGGCGTGCAGTCCTAAGCCCAGTCGCAAAGTTGGATCGAGCTGTATTCGGGAGTGAGGGCGGTAGTGGATGGATTGCCAGACGAGCTTGCTGACGCTTTGTTTGGCACTTTAGACTGCGCTCTCACTCCGTTGTTTTGTAAGTAAGGAGTCTTGTGGCTGACGACAAAGATTTTCGGGATCGCGTACAGAGGATCGGTGGCTTGGTGCAGGAAATTGAAGCGATTGCCGATCCCGCCGTGCGGGCTACCACCAAGGAACTCGTCCAGTCGCTAATGGATCTGCATGGCGCTGCGCTGGATAGGACGATGGAAATCGTCGCACAGGCGGGCGATCCGGGCATGGAACTGATCGACCGGTTGGGCCGTGACCCGATGGTCAGCAGTGTGCTCGTGCTCTATGGGTTGCATCCGGAAGATCTAGATAGTCGGGTGCTGAAAGCAATTGAGAAAGTGAAACCGCAACTGCGCAAGCAGGGTGCCGAGGTCGAACTGCTCGAACTGCACGAGGGCATCGTGAGGTTGCGAGTGCAGACCGGAGAGCACACCTGTGGCTCGACCGCTAAGACCGTGCGAGCCACGTTAGAAGGGGCGATCTACGACGCCGCGCCAGACCTGAACTTACTCACCCTGGAAGGACTGGACGGGCAGGTCGCCTCTGGTTTTGTATCGCTGGATAAGTTGACCGGGATCGCGGGGGCTCCGCTGGTTCTGGCCGAAGCACCCTTAAGCTTGGAAGGGGCGGATTGAGTAGACGGCGGAGATTCTGGAGATCGTATCGATCATGAGTGAAGGGCAATATTCATCGGCCGGGTTTAGCGCCCTGCGCCAATTTGCTAAGCGGGACAAGACAATGGAGAAGTGTGAGCTGTGCAGCCTGGCGCTGCGGCCCGACCATCCCCACTTGATCGAACTCTCTCAGCGCAAGCTGATCTGTGCCTGCGATGCCTGCGCCCTGCTTTTCAGCGGCCCAGCCAAGAAGTACCGCCGCGTTCCGCGCCGCATTCAAGCCTTTCCCACCTTTAAACTCAGTGACGCGGAATGGAACAGCCTGATGGTTCCCATCAACATGGCCTTCTTCTTCAAGAACAGCGTCGAGAACCGCGTGATTGCCATGTACCCCAGCCCAGCCGGGGCCACGGAGTCCCTGCTGGAGTTGGAATCTTGGAACGACATCGTGGCGCGCAATCCCGCGCTCGATCACATGGAGCCGGATGTAGAAGGTCTGTTGGTCAACCGTCTGGGGTATTCCCGCGGATACAGCGCGCCGGAGTATTACCAGCTCCCTATTGACGAGTGCTACAAGCTGGTGGGCTTGATTCGCGCCCACTGGAGCGGGCTCTCGGGCGGCACGGAAGTCTGGCAGCAAATCGGCGAGTTCTTCCGCGGCATCAAAGAACGAGCTGTTGTCATTGGAGCCGCGGTACCAGCGGAAGAGATCATGCGAAACGAAGAAGCGATGCGAGCGGAAGAGGAATCGCATGCCTGAGCTCAGCTTCCAGGTCGAGCGCGCCGAGGTGGTGCCCAATTCCATCTCGCCTCTGCTCGCCTTCAAGCTGCGAGTGACCACGGCGGATCCAGAGCAAACCATCCACACGGTTGCTTTGCGTTGCCAGATCCAGATCGAAGTCACCCGCCGCAAATACACGGTGGAAGATCAAACCCGGCTGCGCGATCTCTTCGATGACCCGAGCCGGTGGAGCCAGACCCTCAAGAATTTGCTGTGGACGCATGCCAGCATCGTCGTACCCTCGTTCAAAGGAACGACGGTGGCCGACGTTCCGGTTCCCTGTACATTCGACTTCAACGTGGCCGCCACGAAATACTTCGATGGCCTTGCCGACGGCGAAGTCCCCATCTGCCTGCAGTTCAGTGGTACGGTGTTCTACGCCAACGCCGATGGCAGCCTGCAAGTCGCGCCCATTTCCTGGGACAAGGAAGCCCGCTTCAAGCTGCCTGTTCAAGTCTGGCGCGACATGATGGAGTCCTACTATCCCAACAGCGCGTGGCTCTGCCTGCACAAGGACGCGTTTGACCGCTTGTACCAATACAAAGTACGGCACGGTATCCCCACTTGGGAAGAAGTGCTGGAGAACCTGATCCCGGTCGTTGTTCCGAGCGAGGAGACGGTAGTTTCATGAATCTCACGACGGTGGAGGCGATCGCCAAAGCGGTGCTCTACGAGGGATACATGCTGTATCCCTATCGCCCATCGTCGGTGAAAAATCAGCAGCGCTGGAACTTTGGCGTGCTCTGTCCGCAGTCGTACTGCAAGGCACAAAAGGGCAGCGAAGCCTGGACCATGCAGACCGAATGCCTTGTGGAGGGAAACTCGGGCACCACTCTCGACATCCGAGTGCGGTTTCTCCAACTAGTGGCGCGCTCCATCGGTGAACTGGCGCAGCCCGTTCCTGAGTTGCCCTTAGAGGGGCTTCCGGAGTTTCGTTTGGTGCCGCGACTGGAAATTGCGGGCCGCATCTACCAGACCTGGCAGGAAGCCGTTGAGCGCGATGTGGTCGTGCCGACGTGCAACCTAGAAGCGCTTATGCAATCGTCTATGTCGCACGCCTTCATCTTGCCGGTCGGAAAGCAGTACGAGCCTTTGCGAGAGGCCGGCGGTCCGGTCACCGCGATCGTCGTCCGTGAGCAGACCGAACTTCGGGGCTCTGTCGAGATCACGGCGGAGCAGGTGGGCGAGGGTCTCTTCAAAATCCGCGTGTTCGTGCGCAACCTGACACCATTTGCCCACGGCGAGCATGCCAATCGCGAGGAAGCATTGCTCAGCTCACTGGCTTCCACGCACACCGTTCTCGGCGTGGAAAACGGAAAGTTTTGTTCGATGATAGCGCCCACCGACGAAATCCGGGAGGCTGCGGCAACCTGCCAGCAAATCGGCACCTGGCCCGTCCTAGTTGGCGAGGAAGGCGCGCAGGACACCCTGCTGTCGTCCCCCATCATCCTCTACGACTACCCGCAAATCGCTCCGGAAAGCGCTGGCGACCTCTTCGATGGCACGGAAATCGACGAAATTCTTTCCCTTCGCATCATGACGCTGACGGACGAAGAGAAACGCGAAATGTGCCAATCCGACGACCGCGCCCGCCTGATGCTGGAACGCACCGAGACCTTACCTATGGAGCAGCTTATGAAGCTTCACGGAGTCCTGCGCAACGTCCGTCCGTCAAGC
Organism: Acidobacteriaceae bacterium; assembly: GCA_043746935.1. Classification (GTDB taxonomy): domain Bacteria; phylum Acidobacteriota; class Terriglobia; order Terriglobales; family Acidobacteriaceae; genus JANXUC01. The sequence goes on from JAYTQD010000472.1 coordinate 4,099, forward strand.
TTGGACCCAGCGAAGGAGGACTCCCTGTGAACGAGTGGGAATGGCAGGTCCTCGAAGATAAGACCCCGGTCGACCATATTGACGTCGCAGGCGTGGAAATGAGGACCGGGAGCTACGTGCGCCTATGCCCGCGCGCTGGCGGCGACATCATGGACATTGCCCTCTCGGGACAGATCGCGACCATCGAAGCCATCGAGCAAGACTACGAAGGCAAGCACCACGTTTGCGTAGTTCTGGAAAACGACCCCGGCAAGGACATGGGCATGTTGCGCCAGCCCGGCCATCGCTTCTTTTTCGCCGCCGAAGAAGTGGAACCTCTTCCGCCTCACGAAATTCCCCTTGCCTCCACCTTGAAGAAACCGAAGATCCTGGTCGCGGGCATCGGCAACATCTTTCTCGGCGATGATGCTTTCGGCGTGGAAGTCGTCCGCCGCCTAGCCACTTGCAATCTGCCGGACAGCGTCCGGGTCACCGATTTCGGCATTCGCGGCTTCGATTTGGCTTACGCACTCCAAGACGGCTACGAAACCACCATCCTGGTCGACGCCTGTCCGCACGGCGAGCCGGCGGGCACGCTCTACGTGATTGAGCCGGATTTGAAGGCCGCCGAGGGCGAAGAGCCACAACAGGTCGAAGCTCACGCCATGAATCCGGACGCCGTGCTGCGCATGGCCCGAGCCATGAACATCGAAGTCAAGAACCTGCTGCTCGTCGGTTGCGAGCCGGAGACTCTCGGCGGAGACGAGGGTCAAGTGGGTCTCAGCGCGACCGTGGAGGCCTCGGTGGACGAGGCGGTCAAGCTAGTCGAGTCGCTTATCAAGGAAGTTCTGGAAAAGGGCGGAGATGCTTCAACAATTTGAACATCGCGCGATGAAAAACATCGGCGATGAATAAGGAGACTACCGTGGCAATGGAACAAAATGGAAACGGAGCAGTTAGCGAAAAAGATACGCTATTTATGTTGGGCGGACTAGCTCTGGTAGTTTTCGGAGCGGGCCTGATTATTACCAATCCGATTGCCCGGCGGTATCTCGGACAGTTCGGAATCGGCGATTTAGCCTCGGCGGCATTGCCGGATCTGGACCGCTATTTGAAATTGCGGTCGATGTAAACAACCTCTCCGGATCGAAGATCATCGAAGTCTGGCCGACAAAGGATTGATTTGCATCCCCGAAAGAGGGCCAGCGTCATCACGAGTTGACGTCCTCCGGGTGAGCGTGGCTTAGCCAGCCAAAGTGAGGGCTATGAGTTACGCGACACAACTTGCCACAAAAGCGGAGGCCGTCACGGAACACTACACCATCGAAGCAAGAGCGAGCACTTTTACCGTGCGCGCATTTGCCACTGGAATGCTTTCTGCATTCGGCCATAACCCCACCATTGCCATTTCCGATTTCGCGGGTGAGATCGTTCTGAATCCCGATGCGGTCGAGCAAAGCACGCTGCGCCTGGTCATCCAGTCGGCTTCGCTCAACGTCACCGATGATATCAGCGAGAAAGATCGCAAGGAAATTACTCGCAAGATGCAGGAGGAGGTTCTCGAGTGCGATTCCTTCCCTGAAATTTTATTTGACTGTTCTCAAGGGTCGGCCACCAAGACTGGCGACGGACAATATTGGGTGGCGCTGAACGGGGAGCTGTCCCTGCACGGAGTGACCCGCAGCCAACCGGTATCCGCGCGCGTCTCGGTCAGTGGGGATATGGTGCGGGCGCAAGGAGAGTTCTCCGTTTTGCAAAGCGATTTCGAGATTCGGCCGGTTTCCGCGGCCGGAGGCGCGGTCAAGCTCAAGGATGAACTCAAGCTGTCTTTCAATATGTCCGCTCGCAATAAAAGGGGTGGTTCTTGAGTCTCCGCAAAAGGATCGCGTTGGCGCGAGTGAAGATGTCACCGGAGGGTGCCGCATGTGTCTAGCCATACCAGGAAAGATTGTGGAGATGATGTCCTCCGGTGACCAGGAGTCCGCCATGGTGGAAGTAGTCGGCGTCCGCCGCAAAATTGATGTCGGCTTGTTGTCCGAGGACAAACCAGTTCCAGGCGATTGGGTTCTAATTCATGTCGGTTTTGCTATGAGCAAAATCAGCGAAGCCGATGCTACCGACCAGATGAACACCCTACGCATGCTCGGAGAGGTGGAAGGCGCTATGCAGGAAGTTCAGGGCTACGGTCTGGACGGCGACATGGACGACGGGGCGACGGAGTACACGCCGCCCCCGGTCACAAAAGCAATTCAGTAGCTCAGCTGCGGTCGCCTGGGAAGAGAGAGGTCAGCATGAGATTCGTCGACGAGTTTCGCGAACCAGAACTGATTTCGAAGGCAGCGGAGGAAATCCGACGCCTCGCCGGGACTGAGCATCACTACCGAATGATGGAAGTCTGCGGCGGCCATACCCACGCCATTTACCGCTTCGGCCTCAAAGACATTCTCCCAGAAAACATTGAACTTATCCACGGACCCGGGTGCCCCGTTTGCGTGCTGCCCATGGGTCGAATCGACGATGGTCTTTCCATCGCGCAGGATCCGAACGTAATCTTCGCCGCATTCGGCGACATGATGCGCGTTCCGGGAACTTTGGGTAGTCCTCTCGAACACAAAGCCCGCGGCATGGATGTCCGTATCGTTTATTCGCCTTCTGACGCGTTGAAGCTGGCTCGCCTCAATCCCGACCGGCACGTGATGTTTTTCGCCATCGGTTTCGAGACGACCGCTCCTTCCACCGCGCTCACCATCATGCGCGCGAAAGCCGAGGGCATCCACAATTTCTCGGTATTCTGCAATCACGTCACGATCATCCCCGCCATCCGCGCCATTCTGGATTCGCCGGACATGCGTCTGGACGCCTTCATCGGACCCGGCCATGTTTCGACCGTCATCGGTTGCCGCCCTTACGAATGGATTGCCAAAGACGCTGGCAAGCCCATAGCGGTTTCCGGCTTCGAGCCGCTCGACATGTTGCAATCCATCGTGATGCTGCTCCATCAGTTGAAGAAGGGCGAAGCTAAAGTCGAGAACCAGTACAAGCGTGTTGTGCCCTGGGAAGGGAATCGTGCCGCCCTCAAGGCGATGGCAGAGGTGTTCCAGTTGCGTCCCTACTTCGAGTGGCGCGGGCTTGGCTTTATCTCGCAATCGGCCCTGCGTCTGCGCGATGGTTACGCCGAGTTCGACGCGGAGCAGCGCTTCGAGGTTCCTGGCATCCGCGTCACCGATCCCAAGGCTGCACAGTGTGGTGAGGTTCTGAAAGGCGTGCTCAAGCCGCACCAGTGCAAGCTCTTTGGCCGCGAGTGTACGCCGGAGCATCCCATCGGTGCTCTGATGGTTTCCTCGGAAGGATCCTGCGCCGCCTATTTCAATTACGAGCACCGCAAGACCACGCTGAGTGTCGCATGAGCGCTCCCGTCACAACCGATGCCAAACCAGTCGCCATCCGGTTTCGCGATCCGCAAATCGAGATGTCTCACGGTGCCGGAGGCAAGGCGAGCCGCCGTTTGGTCGAAGGCCTCTTTGCTCCGCTCCTCTACGGAAACTCTCCCGGCCCGTTGGGCGACGCCGGCATCGTCGACCTGGCCGGTACGCATGTCGCCATCAGCACAGACAGCTTCGTCGTCAATCCCCTGACGTTTCCCGGTGGTTCGATTGGTGAACTGGCGATTAACGGTACCGTGAACGACCTAGCCGTTGCGGGTGCCAAAGCCGAGGCCCTCGTCGTAACCTATGTACTCGAAGCGGGCCTGCCCAGTTCCGTTCTTGAAGCGGAAGTCCGCGCCATGGCCAAGGCGGCCCAAGCGGCTGGAATCCGCATTGCTGGCGGTGATACCAAAGTTGTCGAACACGGCAAGGCTGATCAGATGTACATCACCACAACGGGCATCGGCCGCCTCCTGCACGGAGTTGTTATCGACCCTGCGTCGGTTCGGACGGGCGACAAGATTCTTCTCTCCGGTCCCATCGGCGACCACGGCATCACCATCTTGTTGGCCCGCGGCGAGTTGGACATGGAAGCCGATCTTCGTTCCGACACGCGCTCCGTGCTGCCGTTGATCGAAGCTCTGGTGAGCGCGGCCGGACCGGGCGTCCGCTGGATGCGCGACCCCACCCGAGGCGGCGTGGCCACCTCTCTCAATGAACTCGCGCGCGACTGCGGTCTCGGCATAGTTCTGCAAGAAGAATACATTCCTGTACGCGATGCCGTTCGCGGCGCCTGTGAACTGCTGGGCCTGGACCCGCTGCACATCGCCAACGAAGGACAGTTTCTCGCCGTCGTCGCTCCGGAATATGCCGATGCGGCCATGAATGCTCTCAGCCTGGTGCCCGGCGGAGAAGCCGCGCAGGTCATCGGAGAAGTCCGCGTGCAGCCCGCAGGTTCGGTCTTGATCACCACTTCGTACGGCGGTAGCCGCATCATCGATATGCTCGTCGGCGATCCTTTGCCGCGCATTTGTTAACGGACGTTTCTATGAAAGCGTTGCCATGACAACAGCGTGCAGCCTGATCAACCAGATTGAAGCGCGATTGCTCGAACGCAACCAGATCTACGAGGACTTCTTCGCCCGCGAAGCGCATCGCCTAGCCGAAGCCTGCCGTGAGATGTCCGAGCGTTTTTTGCACGGAGGTCGCCTACTGGCATTCGGCCGTGGTCCTTATGTCACCGATGCGCAGCATGTTTCCGTTGAGTTTGTTCATCCCGTAATCGTGGGCAAGCGTGCCCTGCCCGCGCTCGATCTCTCGGTTCTTTTTCGCCCGTGGATTCAAACCATCCTCCGTCCCGTAGACATCGTGATGGGCTTCGGCCCGCCCGAGGGCGACCGCGAAGTCTGGGCGACGCTGCGGGAAGCGCAGCTCCGCGGGGCAATGACCTTTGCGCTTCCAGGCGTTGAAGGTTCGTATTGCATGAGCGCGGCCTCGCAGGACCCGTTTCTCCATCAGGAACTGGTCGAGATTCTCTACCACGTTCTCTGGGAAACCGTGCACCTCTTCTTCGAGCACCGGGAACTCGGCCACGACGTGGGCGAATCGGGCTTTCTGTATCCTTTCCTGGGCAAAGAAAAGCAGAGCACCCCCGATCTGGTGGCCGAAGCGGCCGCGTCCATCCTGATGAAGGTGCACGACGATTCCAAGTTGCGCGCGCAGGTCGCGCACGAAGCAGCGGAACAAATCAGCCGCACCACCTTGGCCATCCACGAACGGCTCCAGCGCGGCGGCAAGCTCATCATCTTCGGGAATGGTGGCTCCGCCACGGATGCCAACGATTTTGCCATCGACTGCATTCTGCCGCCGCATGGCTATCAGCCCATTCCGGCCATCTCCCTTTCGCTCGAGCCAGCCAATATCACCGCAGTTGCCAACGATATCGGTACGGATGTCATCTTTCTTCGCCAGCTGATCGCGCAAGCTTGCCCAGAAGATGTGGCGATTGGCATTTCCACCAGCGGCGGTTCGCGCAACATCATCATGGCGCTGGAAGAAGCGCACAAACGGAAGATGCTGACGGTTGCGCTTCTTGGCTGTGATGGCGGTGAAATCAAGCGTCGAGACCTGTCCGACTTCCCGGTGGTGGTCCATTGCGAGTACATCCCACGTATCCAGGAAATTCAAGCTTCCATTTACCACGTAATCCGCGAAGGGTTGGAGGTTTTGAGCCGTGGCCACGCTTGAACTCTTCGGCACAGCTCGCTGTCCGCATACGGCGGAAATGCGCGACTGGCTGGAGTTTCGCCGTAAAGAGTTTGTCGAATACGATGTTGAGGTCGACCCCGATGCCCGCCAGCGTATGCGCGAGCTGACCGGCGGCCAGCGTAGTGTTCCGATCCTGATGGAAGACGGCAAAGTCAGCCAAGTCGGCTGGCAGGGCCGTTGTTGCATGTTGGACGACTAAAGCGACGGATAGCCTCGCGAGGAATAGCAATGCCCAATGCGTGCTCCATACGAGTTCGAGGCGTGGTGCAGGGCGTGGGTTTTCGTCCGTTCGTCTACCGGCTAGCTCTCGCCAATACGCTGGCCGGATGGGTGTTAAATGCCAAGGAAGGTGTCGAGATTCATCTCGAGGGCACGGCCCGGGGCTTGGAAGATTTTGTTCGCGATCTGAAAGGCCAGCCGCCGCCAGCCGCCAGCATCTCAGAAATTGATGTGCAACCTGCGCTTCTCGAGGGTTTCCACGAATTCACGATTCGTGAAAGCCAGCATCGCGGCCAACCGACCGTCCGCATTTCTCCCGACCTACCCGTCTGCGACGATTGCCTCGCCGAACTCCTCAACCCGGCCGACCGCCGCTATTGGTATCCCTACATCAACTGCACGAATTGCGGACCGCGCTACACTATAACGCTCTCGCTGCCTTACGACCGGCCCAATACGACGATGAAGCAATGGCCGCTCGACGACCACTGCGTCAAGGAATATTCCGATCCCGGAAATCGCCGTTTCCATGCGCAACCAGTGGCCTGCCCTGCATGCGGTCCCAGCTACCGTCTCTACCCGCAAGAAAAAGGCGTAACCGGTAGCGAAGCCAGCATTCGGCGGGCTGCTGAGATTCTACGAGACGGCGGAATTCTCGCCGTCAAGGGCCTCGGCGGTTACCATCTTGCCTGCGATGCCTGCAATACAAAAGCAGTCACCGCCTTACGAGATCGCAAATTTCGCAAGGAAAAGCCTTTCGCTCTCATGGTGCCAAATGTTGAGACGGCTCGCGCATTCGTCGAACTGGTGCCTGAAGCGGTCGCTTTGCTCACTTCCACAGCCCGCCCGATCGTCCTCGCGCCCGCCCTGACCCAAAGCAAAGTACAGCTCAGCGGTGTCGCCCCGGACAACGACGAACTCGGCGTAATGTTGCCTTACACGCCGTTGCACCACTTGCTCTTCGCCGCAGGCGCACCGCGAGTTCTAGTGATGACCAGCGCAAATCGGTCGAGCGAGCCCATTGCGTATGAAGACGATGACGCCATCGAGCGGCTTACAGGAATTGCGGATTCGTTTCTCATTGGCCAGCGCCCCATCGCGCGTCGCGTTGACGATTCCGTCGTCCGCGTCGGCGCCTTCGGTCCAGTCGTTTTGCGCCGCGCTCGCGGGTATGCTCCAGGCGCGGTCGCGTCGATTCCAAGCGGTCGACCCATTCTCGCACTTGGCGCAGAGCTAAAAAACGCCATCACCCTGGTCGTCGATGGTCAGGCTTTCGTCAGTCAGTACATCGGAGATCTCGATCACTACCGATCGCGGCAGGCCTTCCGGAAAACCGTAGCGGACCTGATTTCGATGTACGAATTGCCCAAAAGCGAGTTGCGATTTGTGCATGATTGCCATCCGCAAAGTGCGGGAATCGCAACTCACTTTGGGGCGAAAATTGCCCACATTGGAGCCGTCCAGCACCACCGCGCCCACATCGCCTCCGTGCTTGCCGAACGGGGCGAATGGACTACGAAAGTCGTCGGCGTCAGCTTCGACGGAACCGGCTATGGTGACGACGGAACGATCTGGGGTGGCGAGTTTTTCTTGGGCAGCGTGCAGGAGGGCTTAGCGCGAGTGGCGCACTTGCGTCCAGCCGCTCTCGTCGGCGGCGACGCGGCCGCGCGCTTTCCGGTCCAAGCTGCTGTGGGATTCTTGGCGCAAATCGATACGATGCCGGATGTGATGACGGTGCCGTTCAACTTTCCGGAGCGCTACCGTAACGCGCTGCAACTCGTTCGCAAGGGCGTGCGGACGATTACGACAACTTCGGTCGGACGTTTATTTGACGCAGCCGCGGCGCTTCTCGGATTCACGCGTGAAATCACCTTTGAAGGGCAAGCCGCGATTTGGCTGGAGCAACTCGCACGCGGTGCCCCGGCGACGGAGCCGTACGCTTTCCCTTTCGTCAACAACGAGCTCGATTTTCGTCCGTTGCTGCTGGCCGTCGCGCAGGACCGCGTTCTCGGACGGGAGAGGAAAGAAGTTGCACGAGCTTTCCAACTGGGCGTGGCGCACGGCGTTCGCGATGCTACTGCCGCAGTCTGTCAGGCGCACGGCTTGAACACAGTCGTTCTCTCCGGGGGTGTGTTCCAAAACGAGTTGTTACTGCGCGATCTCAAGTCCTTATTCGAGACCGCCTCCATCCAGGTCTGGACGAATCAAGCCGTCCCGCCCAACGATGGAGGCATCAGCTTGGGCCAAGCCGCGTTAGCGGCGTTTGGTCGATTTGACGGTGTGAGCGCCAACGTGAACGAACCGGAGGACTGAGGAAGCGATGCATGAGCTTTCCATTGCGATGAGTATGGTTGAAATGGCTGAGGAAGAAGCCGAGACCCGCAACGTGCGGGTAGAAGCGGTCTACTTGAAACTCGGCGCACTTTCTGGCGTTGTGAAACAAGCTCTCCTCTCGTGCTATGCCATGGCGTGCGAAGGCACTTCGCTGCAAGGTTCCCGTCTCATCATCGACGAAATCCCCGTGGTCATTTTTTGCGCGAAGTGTAACGCGCAGCGAACGCTTACTTCGGTACAGCTATTCTGTTGCCCGCAATGCAATACGCCGTCCGGAGACATCGTGCAGGGAAGAGAACTCGAAGTGGTTGCGCTGGCAACCGTGGATTTAGAAGATGCTGACTCGGAGAAAAAAGAATGCGCCCCGAACCCCGTTTGATCGAAGTTCGCAGAAACGTGCTGAAGCAAAATGACGTTGTGGCGCGGCAGCTACGGGAACGTTTCCAACGCGCTGGAGTGTTTGTGGTGAGTCTGGTTTCAAGCCCTGGATCCGGCAAGACTGCGTTTCTGGAACGAGTGCTCACGTCTCTTCGCAGCGACTATCGCGTCGCGGCGCTGACAGGCGACCTCGCCACGGAAAATGATGCCATGCGTTTGGCGCGCAGCCAGGCCCCGGTCAAACAAATCACCACCGGTACGCTCTGTCATCTCGAAGCCGCGATGGTGCAAACCGCGCTCGAAGGCTGGGATACCGAGCAGCTCGATTTTCTTTTTATTGAGAATGTCGGCAACCTTGTTTGTCCTTCGTCATACGATTTGGGGGAAGATCTCCGGCTCGTGCTCATCTCCGTTACCGAAGGCGAAGACAAACCGCTAAAATACCCGAGCATCTTCAACAGCGCCGACATCGCTATCGTCACCAAGATGGACTTAGCGGAAGTGGTCGAATTCAACTGGGAGTCTGCTTACAACAATATTCAGGCCGTACGCCCAAGCATGCCAGTCTTTCAGGTTTCGTCGAAGTCCGGCGTAGGCATGGAAAGGTTTTTGGGATTTCTGGTGACGCGACTGGTGGAGTTGAGGCAGGTAGCGGTTGAAGGACGCATGGCATGATGCCGTTTCTCTCCATTCTTGCGGTGGGATTTTTTCTGGGGATGCGTCACGCCACGGACCCAGATCATATCATCGCAGTTACTACCATCGTCAGCAATCAGCGAACTAGCATGAGGGCGGCGCTCATCGGGGCATTTTGGGGCGTGGGCCACACGCTTACTATTTTCATGGTTGGCGCGTGCATTATTTTATTCAATCTGATCATTCCGGTACGGCTCGGCCTCAGCATGGAGCTGTCGGTTGCGGTGATGCTTGTGGTTCTTGGCTCAATGAATGTCGCAGCATTTCTGAGTTCGATGCCCAGCGCAGTCGTTGACGATCACGGCGGTGACAAGACCGTTCACGCCCACGAGCACAGCTACGGTGACTTCATCCACAATCATCCACACGCGCACCAACGGGACGCGCACAGGCACTCACCCTATCAAACAACCCTGGCGTATCTGGACCGCCTCTTTGGAGGTGCCGGTGTGTATCAATATGCGCGGCCGTTGCTGGTGGGCATCATCCACGGACTTGCCGGTTCTGCGGCGGTCGCGTTGCTGGTATTGACTACAATCCAGAATTCCCATTGGGCGATCGCGTACCTGCTGGTCTTTGGAGTGGGCACCATTGCAGGTATGATGTTGATCACCCTGAGTATAGCCTCCGCCATAAGGGTCATAGCGAGACGGCGTCAGAGTGTTTCGCGCAAGTTGGGAATGGCTTCCGGCTTGCTCAGTATAACCTTTGGTCTTTTGGTCGCTTACCAGATCTGCGTCGTTAGCGGCTTCTTCACGGCCCACGCTCAATGGATGCCGAAATAACCCGGAATTGAACCGGGCGAATCTAGGTCTCAAGCAACCGGATGATCAAACACTTAGCCATGAGCGTCTGCGGTGGGAGGTGAATTGTTGTGCGAGGTGAACGTCCTCAGATTTCCCGCTCCGGCTTCGAGGGAGTCTCGCCTGGGACCTACCAATGACCTCAGACTGCTTGTCTTCCTCCTTTTCGACAACGCATTGTCTAGTTTGGTTGCGATCTGGCGATGTGCTTGCCCCTGCCAGACATGAGCATCATGCAGAGTCCGGACCTAACAGTTTTTTTCATTCTTTGCCTGCACGGGAATTCATGGCGAAGTCTTGCGAGAATCGCCACTGCTAGTGTTACTAAAAAACGCATGGCGTGGGCTTTTCAGCCCAATTGGGCTAGTCGTCGGCAGCAACACGAGAACAAGAGGAAGAAAATTCACTCTACTGCAATCCGTTGGCACCCGTTTTCCGTATCTCGTAGAGAAGCACGATGTGAGGAAAAAGCCTGGGGCATCGTGGCGTCAATCCCGAGCAAAGAAACGGCCACGAAGGTCGCCCAGTCGGATGTAGAGCTGAAAGTGGTAAAAAATATGCGATCCGAGTTCATAATTCAACTTTTATTCCGCCTGCGGCTTTGCGCTTCCGGAATACTGCTTTGGCTTTGTATCCTGGTTGTTCCGACAGCCGCCGCAACAAAGATCACAGGTCGTCTGACAGACCCGCAGGGCCAACTTGTGTCCGATGCTACGATCCGGCTCTTGAGGCGGGCTGACTCCACTCAACGAGAACTCAAGACCGACGAGCAAGGCCAGTTTTTATTCACCGGGTTGGACGGAGGAGAGTACCGTTTGACCGCAGAGTCGCCGGGCTTTGGCGCGATTACCCGAACGATTGCGGTCCAGGCCGACGGAGAGCAGCAAGAAGTTCTGAGCTTCTCTGGGGTGGCCTCGCAGAATGAGTTTGTCACCGTCACCGCCTCGGTGTCAGATGTGGGAGTGTTTGAGCCCGATCCTGCCCAGCGGGTCATGATTCGCGATGAAACGCTGGACGCAAACCCCGGGCGTCCGGGGGTGCCGGTTTCGATTCCCGGCATGCCGATTGAATCTCCCGCTGGTGGCGTCAAGCCACCTCAGTATTTTGCTCCGGGAGTAGCGGGAGATCACGGCGAGCCGATCGCGATGTTCTTTCAGGTTGGCGGATATCTTTTCCCCAATAACTTGCCGGCCAATGCCCACGGAAATGGCTATGCCGACCCCAACGTCATCATCCCAGTTGCCATTGAGAGTGTGCAGACTGATGGTGCAGCCTTTAACGTGCGCGAAGGCAACAATTCCGTGAACACCGCCATCACCTTCGGTCTCCGTGATCGCATTGAGCCGATGATCCGACTTACGGGCGACTCGCGCGACCTGAATCTGGTTACGGGTTGGAGTCCTGCCAATCCTTCCAACAGGACATGGCTTGGGGCGGAAGTGTCTTTCGGCAACGGTTATCTTGGCAGGCTGGAGCATCGCAAGCAATACAAAGGCAATATTTCCAAGGTCTTTGCCTTGGGCAAACATGAACTGACGGTCTACGGCCTCGGCTATTACGGTACCGCGTTCCAGCCGGGACTGATACCGATTGACACTCCCACTCCCGATGACACGTATGACCCCCGCCAGCACGAAGAGACTTCGAACGGAACCATAATCTTCAACGACGTGTGGCATCTGACCGACCACCGTCAATTTCAGTTTTCCGGATTTTACCGCCACTACAACCTCGACGTGCGGCCTAACTTTGGGAACGGATTGATCCGGCAGAGTGAACATCGCAATGTCACCTCCGAAGACGTGCTATACACAGACCGTTTCAGCAAAGGCGTCTCGCTGCTGGCGGGTTTCGATCAGCGGCGGGAAGCCCCGCGCGACCTGAACTTGGACAAGTTCAATGAAATCAAAGACGCGTTCATACCCGATACGTCGAATAATCTGACGATTAACTTCTATAGTCCGTTTGCCGCCCTGGATGGCAAACTTGGGCGTTTCGTCCACTACAACACTGGGTATCGGGCGGACCGAGTCACCGTCGACAATCAGGATTTACTGCGGCCAGGTTTCTCCTTTAGCCGGAGTGCCACCATCAGTTCTCCCAAGGCCACGTTGACTTTCCTGCCTCCCCGACCAGTATCCTTCCTGCCCGCCGTTTCGCTGAGCTACGGACAGGCTTTCCACATTGACGATCCTCGTATTGGCACGACGGCAATTCCTGGCGGCACCATTGTCGCCAAAGCCCGTTCGTATCAGCTTGTGGCCAGCAAGACGGTGGCAAAGACTGAGTTGCGTTTAACTTTGGTACACGTCACCACCGCACAGCAGCTCGCCCGCATCTCGAATGACACGGGTTTACAACAAGATGAAGGTCCAGGAATTGTGAAGTCCCTCACCTTCACCGCCAGACATAATTTCAAATTTGGTTTCGTGCAAGGATTATTTTCGAAGGCGGATGCGAGGGATCGCATTAGCGGCTTACCCACCCCCGAAGCGCCGCGGCAAATTTGGGACGTTCTCGCGACGGTGGATAAACTTCCATTTCATCTCGTCGCACGCGCTGAATATGAAGCAGTAGGGAGGAAACCTCTGGGTGGCATATTTACTGCCGTTCCCGTCCGTGAATTTCGTGGCGCGGTGATTCGGCCTTTCCCTTCCAAAGGCTTTGACGTCGGCGTCAACGTTTTCGTTGCCAGTGGATACGGGGGCCAGACGGTGGAGACCCTGTCACTTCCCGGAGAGAATAAGCCCTTGGACCGTATCGCCGGGTTTCCGCTGAAATCCTACGTGAGCGCTTCCTATACCTATCACTTCCGGCGGCGTTGAGTTGCGGGGTGACAGGGCCGCCAGATCATGCTTTGGCAATCAAGCTCGATCTCACACCCAACTCCCAATATTTTTCTCAGTAAAACATATTTCTTCCCAATCCAATTTTCACTGAACACCGTATCTCAAAGTAGTGAACGGTATTCGCCGGAATAGACCCCGCGTAGCGCCAGCGCGGTCTAGCATCCGGTGAGACTGGCCCACCTATCTCAATCTCAGTGGAGGCACATTTATGGAACGATTCAAAGCTTTGGTGGCTTTCGCCATCGCTCTATTCTTACTGGTTCCAGCCAGCATGTTCGCATCTAGCCATCGCGAAGCGCCCATCACGGCGCTCGACCGGGGTGCGGACGTAACGGACTGGTATGCTTTTGTCAGCTACGACCATCCCGACCGCGTCACCATGATCCTGAACGTGGACGGCTTTCTCGAACCCTCGAACGGTCCGAACTACTTTCCCTTCGATCCCAACGTCCTCTATGAGATGAAGGTCGACAATAACCGTGACGGAGTGGAAGACGTTACGTTTCAATTCCGCTTCAAGACGCAAATTCGACAGCCCGGCGTTTTTACCGGATATGTCGGCGGAATTGTGGGAATCCCACCGATCACGGCACTTTCTGGACCGGGATCCGAAGGGCTCAGTCTCAGCCAGACTTACTCTGTGACCATGATTAAGAACGGCGTGGCTACCGACCTCACCGACGGGCAAACACTGTATGCCGTGCCCTCGAACGTTGGCCCTCTCACCATGCCGAACTATTCCGGCCTTTTCCAGCAAGGAATTTATAACCTTGGAAATGGCGTGCGCACATTTGCCGGAACGGTGGACGATCCTTTTTACATTGATCTGGGCGCCGCTTTTGATTCCCTCAACTTCCGCATGGGAGTGGGTGGAATTCTCTCGGCCAGGGTGGATGGCGACGACACCCACAACTATGCTCCAGATGCTGTGGCTGGTTTCAACGTAAACTCCATCGCTCTGGAGGTTCCCATCACGATGTTGACCTCGGACGGGAAGCTGCATCCGGCGGGCGATAAGAACGCTGTGATCGGTACATACGGCTCAACTTCCCGACAACGCGTGACGATTCGCCGGATCGGCGGTCCGATCGACGGTCAAGGCGCTTGGCGTCAGGTAAACCGGGAAGGGAACTCACTCATCAATGAACTGATCATTGGTACGGGATCCAAGGACAAGTTCAGCACGGACGATCCGAAGAACGATGCTCAATTCGCCGCCTTCTTCCTGGATCCGCTCCTGGCGCACTTGTTCTCGTCCATCCTGGGAATTCCAATTCCTCCTGCGCCGCGCACGGATCTACTTCCCTTGGTCCAATACGCGGCTCCCATCTGTCCCGGTTGCGGTCCCAAAGACGGAGGACCCATCGCGGATTTGCTGCGCTTGAATACAGGCATTCCGCCGACTCCCGTGGGCAGCCAGAAGCGGCTTGGTTTCCTAGTTGGCGATCTAGCGGGCTTCCCGCAAGGCCGTCGTCCTATTGACGACGTAGTGGATATTGCTTCTCGTGCTGTGGCTGGAATTCTTGTTGATCCGGTGAAGTACGGTGCTCCTATTGGAGACGGCGTCAATATCAACGAAGATGGCTACCGGAACACGTTTCCCTACGTAAAGCCCGCTCATAGTGGCCGGAATAGTCACCACACCGGTCCTGGACAAGAGGGTTGCAGCGGTCAACCACACGGCATTTGCCCTGTGAAATAGCTCAACTTTCGTGGCCGCTGGTTCAATTGCCAGCGGCCACGAAATCCTTTTACCGACTTTCGACCTACGCGAGGAAACCCTATGAACCGAATGGCCGCTGTCGTATGTATCGCTTTGATGACTGTGGGCGCTTTAGCCCAGACCAGTGCGGGTGCCGCCGAGCCTACGCACTCTCCTGCCGAGCGGACGATGGCTCAGGCGAATAAACTGCTAGAAAAGAATCCCAAGAATTTCGAAGCCTACAACGCTCTCGCTTTGGCGTTGTCACGACGAGCACGGGAAACCTCTGATGTGAAGTTCTATGACATGGCTGAGGAAGCTCTGCAGAAGTCTTCAGCGATTTCTCCGAATAACTTCGATGGAGCCAGAATCCACGTATGGCTCCTTCTGGGCAAGCACGAGTTTGCGGCGGCGCTCGAAGCAGCCAAGCCTCTCAACAAGAGAGTGCCGGACGACATTATGCTTTACGGTTTCCTGACCGACGCCAACGTGGAACTCGGCAATTATGCCGATGCTGAAAAAGCCGCGCAATGGATGCTGGACCTGCGTCCCGGCAACCTGCCTGGCCTGACCCGTGCCGCTTACTTGCGCGAATTGTTTGGCGATATTGATGGTGCATTGGAGTTAATGAAGATGGCCTATGAGTCCACGCCACCCAGTGAAGCCGAAGACGGTGCATGGATCCTGGCGCAGATGGGCCACCTGCAATGGATGGCGGGCAAACCGGCCGAGGCGGAGAAATTGTTGACGCAAGCGTTGACACAATTTCCTGGCTATCACTATGCTCTCGCCAATCTTGCCAAGGTTCGCATCCTGCAGAAGCGCAACGAGGATGCCGTCACTTTGCTTCGCCAGCGCTATGACGCCGCTCATCATGCGGAAAACCTCTACGATTTGGCGGAGGCGCTCGAACTTGCCGGCCACTCGGAGGAAGCTCGCAAGGACTATGCGGAATTTGAAATCAAGTCTCTGGCGGAATCCGTGAAAGGCGACAACTCCAACCGCGAACTGATTTTTTACTACGCCGATCATGCGGGTCAACCCGCCAAGGCTCTCAAAATAGCGGAGATGGAGCGTTCCCGCCGGCACGATGTCTATACGCTCGACGCCTATGCATGGGCCTTACACGTGAATGGGCGTGATGATGAAGCGAAGCAGCCTATGGACACGGCCTTAGCCGTAGGCATTCAGGATGCTAAATTTTTCGACCATGCCGGTCAGATCGCTCTCGCCATCGGAGACAAGAAATCTGCTACTGATTATTTGCAGAAAGCGGTGAGCCTCAATTCTCCGGTATCGGAACAAGCTCAGCGCGCCCTGGCGAGGCTGGCGGCAAGATAGAAGATGACTAGAACATTGCCGCACATGCTACTGTCGCCGCTTATTTTAGGGGCACGGAAATTCCCTGTGCTCCCGCACAGAAGCACGTCATGTGAATTTGTTTTACTCGGCTGTAAGCGTTCCAGTCACGATGTGGGTTTGAGAGGAATAAGTCGCTAAACCACCCGCCACGGAATGAAGAAAATCACCAAAATGGTGACTTACAAATCTCAAAGACGACACCCAGAGGGAAAGAAGATGTCGAATTCAAAATATACCGCACTCAATTCTAAGAAGGGAAGCGTTGAAAACCTGGCGGGGATTTTGATCGAGAAGCGGATCCGCCGAGTAGCATTGCGCGGTTATGCCCTCCGCGGGGGGCGTCGGAATAGACGTGTCCCACGTGCCGCCTAACCGTGGGAAGTACCACGATTTCATCCGCCGTGAGATCAATTTTGATACGCGGCAAATCGCCACCGCGCGGTGCTATTGGGCCACGATACCCGATCCGTGCTTCACAGCATTTGCCGCCACGCTTATTGTCGTAAATGTCGAAGCGGAGTTGATCGGTAGGCATTTCTATGCCTGCGATGTCGTAGAGCCAACTACTCAGCTCAAGAAAGCGTGACTTCAGGAACGCTGCCTCTAGTTGGGCTGCGTCCGTGACTGTAAAATCCAAATCCTCGGGAAATCGATAGGTCCGCGGATGATCGTCTCAAGTGCGACGATTTCATCCTCGGTCAGCTTTGCGAACTCGTTCTCGCGCCGTTTTTTCCCGAGTTTCCCCTGATTCTGGCGTAGGAACATCATCAGATTTTCCGCCAGCCGGTCAGGCATTTCTACCGTATCCATGATGCGGCGCAATGCCACGTCGTGGCGGCGTAGATAGTCGATTTTCCGCGGCAGATCCTGCTCGACGGTATGCTCAACGCAGCGGTAGAGAAATTCCGCCGCCCCGTCGAAATCCACAGATATTTGGCGAAAAACGTATCAAGAATCGCCAAACCATCGAATTTCATGGAATGGCGCATCCGTGCCTTGTGTCAAGCAACCTTCAATGCCGGTCCCGGTCAATCTCCGAGCCTCAATCTCAGCTTGGCGACACCATCGTAGGGAGGAAAATATGAGACTCCGTCGCAATCAATACTGTCCGATCCA
>JAYTQD010000473.1:0-3315 GCA_043746935.1 Acidobacteriaceae bacterium
CTTTGCTTCGCAAAGAACGGGGCATCCCTTGTCCGGGTGGGGATAGAGAGATCAAAAGCCTGGGCCAGCCCCCATGACCACATGATAAAGTGTAGGCCATCGGCGCCATAGTGTCGATGCAGGCCCAGCGTCATACTGCGTTGTATGCCATCAGCAGTATCGCCACCCACCCTTGAAAAAGCCAAGGGTGGGGCACGCGAGGTTTCATTTTTGGAAAGTTAAGATCAACACCTTGAAAGGGTCGGCCACCCGCCACTCGGGAGAATTGAGACGCGAATGATCGCAGTATTGCTGGCCACCATGGTCGCAGTTTACGGAGTTTGGTATGGCCTTTTCGCTAAGGAATTCAAGGCAGTGCACCCTTGGACCGGAAGAACTAAGTATCGCTACAAACCCAAGCCCTACCTCCGTGCGATGGTCGTTGCAGTGAGCCTTACGATCTTCATCGCTGGAGTTGCCGAGATTCTTAGGATGTGGAAATCAGGCTGACTTACTATCGCGCTTCCTGTGCCGTTCTTAAGGGTATCGCTTGCGTCGGAGGAGTAAACAGTCGAGAACAGGAGTTTACTCTAGTCCTCTGTGAGCAGGCCTTCATCTTCCCATTCGTGGCCGCACGAGTCGCAGGCCCACTTGAATTTCGACGAGGGCTTACCCTCCGAGTTTTCCGGTGCGCGGTCCAGATCCTCAAACACAACTTCCGTCGAATGACACTTGGGACAATGCATCGCAAAGTTGTCAGATTCGAAGACCTTCTCTTCAGGCGGTTCGTCCGCGGGAAAATACTGCCGCAACACCCGGCGCGCCCAAGGCACCCCAACCTGCATAATTCGCACGTCGAGGCCGCTCGCGAAATTCGAGGTCACCGCGTCGACGCTGGTAGCTTTCTTTGGTCCCATGCAAAACGGGATTCCCGCCGCGTCGAGCAAGCGCTGCAGCTTCAGCGCATCCGCCAAACTCCAGACGGTACAGATAACAACCAATTCGCGGTCTTCGGCATAAGGCGACTCAGCATCCTCGGCAGAATCCGGCTGCGACTTCGGACTCCCCGGAGCCGCCGGTTCTTCGGGCGGGATCTTCAGCCTGCGATTGGCGATTTCTTGCGCCAGAACCTGTTGCGCGACATCAGTCAACCCCGAAGTCTGGCGAGCCAGATCTACCAGTCTGTCATCACTCAGCTGCCGATAGTGTTTGGAGAGGCGCAGCCACTCCCCTGCAGGATCGAGAGTTTGCATAAGATGTCCCGAAATGTCAGCAACAAGCTACACGGTGGTAGCGAATCGAAGCAAGGACTCGTTTTCGACGTACTGGAATCAGTTGGCCGGTGGCCCACTCAAGCCCTCTTTTGGCTTGAGTGGGGCTGTTCCCGGGTGCCTGTTTTCCTGTGCAGAACGGTTTTACCGGACCGAGCACTAACCGCGGGCCTGGCTCGCGCCCCACGCCGGACGGTATTCACGGTAACTTTCCTGGGATCAACCCTAAGATTCAAATCGAGTGCTTTCAGGACGGAGTAGAGATTTCCGATTGTAGGATTGCCCGTCACGGTGGTCAGCTTGTAAAGGCTTTCCCGCGTCACTTTTGCCATTCTCGCAACCTTGGTCATTTGCTTCGCTTGCGCGACATCTCGAAGGGCTTCGAGAAACATCTCCAAGGAATCTTCTAGAGCGCTGTTCAGGTAGCGCGCGGCCCTGGCCGGGTCGGCTAGTTTCATGACGAGCCATGTCTGATGATCTTTCGTTGTTTTGGGTGTTCTCTTAGGCATCTGTGATTCCTCCCAGAGAGCTTGATCTCTTTCGCTGCTGTTTGTTCCTGCTGCGGAGCTTGCTCCGCTGGACAGGCGAGGGCGCCTGTCCCTACGTGAGTTGTTGTTGTCCTCCCGCCAATATGGTGAGGGGGGACGGATTTGACTTAGTCGGCAACCACTGTGAACTTGACCCCGAGGGCGTGCAGCACAGAATTGATCGTTGCAAAGCGTGGGTGTGCGCCAGAACTCAGGGTTTTGTACAGGCTCTCCCTGCCGAGGCCCGCGTCTTTGGCGATCTGCGCCATGCCTCGTGCTTTGGCCACATTACCGAGCGCCGCGACGAATACCTCGGGATTTGGGTCTTCGGCGGCTGCCGTAAGGTATTCCGCAATGACCGCATCGTTATCGAGATAGGCCGCCGCGTCGAATGGTTTGTAGGTGGTTTTCTTTCTTTTCACGATTTGCCCCTTTTAAGCTCCCGAGCCATTTTTTCGCCTTGGCGATGTCTTTTACTTGGGATGCTTTTACCCCGCCAGCCAGCACAACGTAAATGGTCGATTCTTTTCGTAGGTAATAGATGCGATATCCGGCACCGACGTGGATACGCATCTCGGAAACGCCTTCGCCTACGGGCGCGCAATCGCCGAAATTTCCAAATGTCGCGCTTGTACCGTGACCGCATGATTTCTACAACCTATAATCGGGCAATACCCACGTAGGGGCAGGCGCCCTCGCCTGCCCACTTAGCAAGAATCATGCGATCACGGTACTTGTAAGGCGAGCCAGGATTCTGGCCTTTGCTTTTTGGTCGCCGAGATCGGACAGCCACGCATCGAAATCGGACGACCGAAGCAGAATATTCCAGATAGCCCAATTGTATCCAAATGGATACTCTCGCGCAAGTGGCGGGCACCCGGCCCTTTCCCAATCCAACCAACCTCCATTCCCATTTTGGAACCAGTCCCCGCAAATTCCCCAATTATTCGTTGACTTAGCGCTCCACCGACCGCACCATAGCTATAAGGGCGGTTACATGGGAAATGATCTTGCAGACTTAACTCCTTTGTTTTCAAGATTTTGCCTGTAAGTCCTTTAAACTCAAAGATCTAGCCCTCCTATCCCACGTATCTTGTTGATTCCAAAGACCGGGGGGGAGGGGGGGAGGCACTTCGACGTAACTCACGTGGGGACAGGCGCCCTCGCCTGTCCAGCGGAGCAAAGCTCCGCTGGAACTGAAGATATCGATAACGCCAAGGGATGGCAATGGTGGCGGCCGCAAGCTAGGCGGTGGATTTGAAGTAGTGCGCTAGAGCTTGGCCGGTGTAGGACTTTTTCACTTTGGCAACTTGTTCCGGGGTACCTTGGGCGACTACCCGCCCACCGTCTTCGCCGCCTTCTGGGCCTAGGTCGATGAGCCAGTCGGCGTTGCGGATTACGTCGAGGTTGTGCTCGATGATGATCACCGTGTTGCCGAGGTCGGTGAGGCGGTGGAGGACATCGAGGAGTTTGCTGACATCTTCGAAGTGGAGTCCGGTGGTGGGCTCGTCGAGGAGGTAGATGGTTTTCCCGGTTTG
>JAYTQD010000474.1:0-1165 GCA_043746935.1 Acidobacteriaceae bacterium
TGGAAACCGTTGGCGCGGTAGAGTTCTTGCAGACCCTTGATGTCAGAGTTGAGCAAGGATTGACTGAATCGCCCATGCGCTGATAGCCGGCTGGCGGCCTGTACCTGCATGCGAGTCACCAAGGTTTCCGTAAGGAAATATTTGTTACCTTGGACCTCCAGCTTGATCAACTTGTGGCGGTCGCCTGGATCGACGTCGTAAATGACACGCAGTTTTTTGCCGTCAGGATCTTGCTTCTTCGTGAACTGAACCTTTACGTCGAAAAATCCGCGACCTTGAAGATAGTCCGCGAGATTGAGGCGGCCCTCGTTCAGAAGATCGTCCTCCACGGCATTTTCCTCGTAGACGGGTATACGCTCCTTCAGCACGCGGCGGCTGATTTTTGCGCCCTCGACGGCAATCTGGACGATGGGCCCAGGTTCGATGTGGAAGGTGTAGTCCACCGTGTTGCGGTCTGCGTTATAAGCACGGTCCACTATCGAGACCTGCGCAGTATAGCGAGCCTGTTTCCGGTATTTATTGCGAAGCCGGTCAACAGCACTGCGAATGTGCTCGGTGGTAACGCGGTCTCCAGTGTGGAGGTGCGCGTCTTCTTCCACTTCAGGAAGAGACAGTTTGGTGTCACCAGTCAGCTTAATTTGCCCTACGTGCGCGGCAGGACCCGGTGTCACCTGCAAATGAAGGTTCACTTGTTGGGTATCCGGCTGCGGCTCTTCCTGATAGGCCGTCGTGGACTTATAGAAGCCGTTGTCTTCCATCAGCACGCGGATCCGGTCCAGCGCGTGTGTGATCTTATCGAGGGTGAGTTGTTCGCCCAGCTGAAACTTGGTGACGTTGGTGATCTGGTTCGCGGTAGGACGGTCGGGCGCACCGTCGACCCGGACCGATCCGATGAAATAGTTCAACTGTACTTCGAATGTAACGTCCACACCGCCATCTGCTGTAAGCTCGGCTTTGGCAGAGACGTCGGTGTACCGTCCCGTGCCGTAAAGGTTGCGAACCGTCTGGCGAATCTTGACGCGATCCAGAGGCTCGCCCTTAGGCTGGGCAATTAAGGACTCCGCCTTGCCGTCGGACCCAGCACGAATTCCCGAGACGCTGATTTTGCGGACAGGCAGGCCCGAATAGTCCAGCATATTGCTGGAGGTCTGTGCGCTGACGGTGG
>JAYTQD010000475.1:0-3309 GCA_043746935.1 Acidobacteriaceae bacterium
ACACTCGCCATGCCGCTGGTCATGATGACAAAAATTTCCGGCCCCTTTAGTTGTCCGATGAAGGGCTTCACCGCCGCGCCCATTTCGTTTTGGCCCAGGAAAATCGTCGTCACGGCGCAAAACGATTCGATCTTCGACACCCCGAGCAGCTTCTGGAAAATCGTGCCGAGAATGGTGATGATCCAGCGCATGACACCCAGATAATAAAGCACCGCGATCAATGTGGTCACGAAGATGATGGTCGGCAGCACGCGGAACGCAAATACGAATCCGCCACCGCCGAACACTTCAAACATTTTCGCCGACACGAGGCCACCGAACAGAAACTCGGTGCCCTTGAAACCGTATTCCAACACGTGTGTCACGCCACCGGCAATACCGGTGAGTGCATCTTTGCCGAAGGGAATGAACAACACAAATGCGCCGATCACCATCTGCACGGCAAGGGCTGCGAGCACGGTGCGCCAGCGAATGTTTTTGCGATTCATCGACAACAAAACGCCAATGCCGATCAACAGCGCAACGCCGATGAAACTACGCATGACTTCCGACATGATGATCGCTCCCCTGTTTTCGTTTGCTGGATGTTACAGGAGCGGCTTCACTGGAAAGGAAAAGGCAAACTATAGTATTGGCGCGGTGTTTGGAGCATTCTTGGCCTGGGAGGCGCACCGGTTCTGGTGTTTTGAGATTATAGTGGCGGGCGCTTGCTACCCCGAAAAACAATTGATGCCGAACCCTTATCGCGCGGGGTGGCGTCAATCGAAAGCGAGTAAACGTGCGGGCCCGATAGACATACGCCGCCTCGAACCTTAGACTGCAATGTAAGTACCAAATGCGTTCGCGTAACTGGTTCAGAATGCGTGCAGACGGCAACGGCGGCAGGTGTTTTTTGCGCTTTTGTTAGTACCATCAATTCAAATGGCATATTGATCGCAACCCGCGTCTGTCAAGGGTTTCAAGGCAGCAGGTTCCGGGGAGTTAGACACCAACCGGGATGGTAGACAGTGATTGGGTGTCGAAAATTAGGTAGGCAAGCAATGACAACTATCGCGCTTCCCTCAGTCCAGTCTTTGCTTATCGAGTTGGCGTTTGGAAGCCAAGCGCTTTCCACTGGAACCGCGTTTGTGTGCGAATCGCGGAAGGGACCGGTTCTGGTCACAAACTGGCATAACCTTTCTGGTCGTAATCCACAGACCGGAAAGCCCTTGTCAGCTACAGCAGCTTTACCAGACACGGTTCGCATCGTTCACAATCGTGCGGGCCAGCTTGGCAATTGGCTCACAAAGCACGAATCACTAATAGCGAATGGCAAACCTCGCTGGATCGAGCATCCTGTGCTTGGCGATAAGGTAGACTTTGTCGCGCTTCCGCTAACCGACCTCCAAGACGTTCAACTTTATCCATATGACTTAGTAGGAGGCCCAGCCATCGCGATGAATCCTGCCGAGGCCATTAGCGTAGTCGGTTTTCCGTTCGGGCTTCAAGCTGGGGGCTCGTTGGCTATATGGGCCACGGGATTTGTAGCGTCTGAACCACAAATCGACTTCAACAATTTGCCGATATTCCTAATTGACTGTCGGACCCGTCCCGGTCAGTCAGGGAGTGCTGTTATAACGCATCGCAATGGTGGCAGCGTATCTATGCAAGACGGGAGCACCGCAATCTTTGGCGGACCTGTAACAAAATTGCAGGGCATCTACAGCGGACGCATCAATGACCAATCCGACATAGGCATGGCGTGGAAGGTAAGCGCCATATCGGAACTCGTGGGTTCAATCAATTGAGACGAAATACGCCTAACATTGCGTTGAAGTTTGATCGCTTCGCTCTCTGGGACGCGCCCCTAACCTTACTCGTTAGGGCTCGGAGAAACTATGCCTGCCAAGCGTGATCGTCCACTTCTCGAAGCCTTCCTCCAAAACGCCGAGGCGGCTTCAGACCTACTGACCGACAACGAGGCAATTAGGGCCATCCCGGTGATCGGCACCGCCTTCAAAGTCTGTCGCGGCATCGACGACATCAAGTCGCGGATCTTCGCGGCCAAAGTGGCTGCCTTCATAAGCGAGCCGCATCTGCAAACGGCGGCCGCGCGGCAGAAGATGAAGCAGAAGCTCCTCGACAATCCTGTCGAAGCCGAGGCCGTTGGGGAAACGCTGTTCCTTGTGCTGGACCGCCTCATCGACATCGACAAATCAGCACTGTTGGCAAAGATTTACGTGGCGTACATAGATGGAGTCTTGGCACAGATCGAACTAAAGCGAATAGCGCAAGCGATCGATCTCTCGTTCGGGGAGGACCTGAAGTGGCTTGTAGAAACGGATGACGCGCAGCTATACACTGATTCAGGTGAAGTTTTGGCGCTACTGGAACCAGCGGGTCTGGTCTCGTCAACTGTCGGTCGCGCACCTCCCGGCTTCCAGCGCCTGTCGCGCTCGATCACCCCTCTAGGTCACGCTCTCCGGAAAGCTTGGCGGCATGTGCCGACCGAGCCCTAACCCTTCCATCGAACGGACACACGACGGCGGGGCACAATGTCTCGCTCCGCCAAGAGCGGTGGCACCGTTGTGTGCCGTTCATGTCAAACGTTAGGCAACGCAAGCCCCGTTTCTCATCATGAAAGAGAGCAACATGCGCCCCCTCAGCTTCACTCTAATCGCGATATTGAGTCTGTTGTTGCAGGCCTGCAGCGTCCCGTATCGCAGCGAAGCGCCTGCCGTCGGGGCGCCGCCTGGAACGAACGACAAAAGCGTTCTTGCTGCGCTAGCGCTTGCCGATGCTGCACAGCGCGAACTTCAAAGCGGAAACGCGGCGCCATACAAGGCCATATGGTCGCAAACCGAACAAGTCACTCTCGTCGGCGGGTTCGGCGGCGGTTTGGAGAAAGGCTGGCCCAGCGTTAGCAAGCGAATTGATTGGGTCGCTACGCAATTCTCCAGTGGCTCGAACACGACTGAACGGCTCGTTGCTCGATCCGACGGAAAGCTTGGCTACGTCGTACAAATCGAGCGCATCCGATTTCTAGTTCCGGGTCAAATAAAGGAGTCAAGTCGGGACTATCGAGTCACTATGTTATTTTCGTACGAATCGGGAGACTGGAAGCTTGTGCACCGTCACGCAGATTCGCAAATGATGCGGCAGGCACCATAGCGCGTAGGTTGGGCTGGGCATCATCAAGCCCAACATCAACCCTCGCCATCTTTTCCATTGACAGTGTCAGCCGTCCGATGCCAATCAGCCGCACGCCGCACATGTGCGTGCCTAACGGGATTGAAGTGAAAATAGCGTCGATGTTGGGCTTGATGAAGC
>JAYTQD010000476.1:0-1162 GCA_043746935.1 Acidobacteriaceae bacterium
ATCCTGTTTCCGAGGCTGCTTCCTTGCTTGTGATTGCCGTGGACTGCAAAGGAATCCCGATGGTCAAACCCGAACCCATCCGCCCACCACTTGGCGTGGCGCGTCCATTTAAGACCGGCAAAGAGAGGGCCGGCAAGAAGAAGATGGCTACTGTCGCCGCGGTGTTCGCCAAAGCCCCCTTCGTGCGCACCCCTCAGATGATCATCGACAACTTGTTCCCCGCTCGAGTTAAGTCCACCAACAAGCAGCCTTCTCCCAAGCCTGGACACAAACGGGTTTGGGCCAGCCTCACCAAAGGCAAGACCGTTGTGATCGAGGAAGTCCATCAAGAGGTCCTGCGGCGCGATCCGGATGGCCGTAAGACTCTCGTCGCCCTGATCGACGGTGAGCGTGCTCTTCAAAAGCGCACGCTCAAGGTAATGAAGCCGACCTTGATTCTCGATCTCATCCATGTTCTCGACAGAGTCTGGACCGCCGCTCACGTCTTCCAACCAGAAGGCTCCGCAGAGGCCGAGGTCTATGCCAAACTCATGGCTTCCCGCATCCTTGAAGGCGGTGTCTCTCAAGTCGTCAAAGGCCTTCGCCAGACCGTAACCAAGCGCGGACTCACCGGCTCGGACAAGAAGAATCTCCTGGCCGTCGCCAACTACTTCCACAACAACACTCGCTACATGCGCTATCACGAATACCTTGCCGCTGGATATCCCATTGCTAGTGGTCCTGTCGAAGGCGCCTGCAAGAATCTCATTAGGGACCGCATGGAGCGCTCCGGAATGCGCTGGACTCCGGCCATGGCCGAAGCGATCGTCAAACTCCGCTCTCTGTACCTCAGTGGAGACTTCGACGATTACTGGTCTTTCCACGTCGCTCAAGACCAGCTTCGCCTATATTTTCAAGGCCGCTGGATGTTTTCGAGTGGCTCACGGGGAAGCGTTGCACAAGACGTTCACCGAGTTGCTGGCGATGTGTTCGAGGCCGGTCTGGTGGACCTGAACGGATGGGACGAAGATCAAAGCCGATGCCAGCAGCGATACCCGGCGGCGCGAACAGACGCTGTGGAGCACATCGCCAAGGCGGAGGAAGTGGTTCGAGGGTTGCAGAATACGGAGGTAAGCAAGCTAATCAGCGCGCAGCGGGTGGCTGGGAGGAAACGGGCGGCGGA
>JAYTQD010000477.1:0-1161 GCA_043746935.1 Acidobacteriaceae bacterium
GCGCTAAGGATAAACAACCTACCCTCATTGATTCCAACAATGGAGGCCGAACTAAAAGTTATCCAGAGAAATTGGAGCGAATCTGAAGGAATTTTTGGAAAAACCTTACGTCAACTCGGTGAGGAAGGGCTGCAAAGAGCCGTCTCGAAAATGTTTGCTCAACGGGCATGGTGCCGAGCAAATTTGGGAGACAAAGATGGGGCGCGAAGCGACATAGCCGATGCACTCTTGCAGATTTCAGACTGCGAGGATCTAGATGATTTATTCGTATTGCATTCCAGAGTTTCGAGCGCATCGGCACTCGTCGGAGATTCTGATGTCTCGAATCGGCACCACCACATCGCCCGCGAATGCGGACAGCTGTTCTTTGACCAACAGGAACAAACCTACGCCTCACTCGAGCAAATTCTAGATTTTCTAGCTTCAGAAATAAAAAACCCGGCCTAGACCGGGTTTCAGAAGCTTTGGAAATTCCCTTAGGGCTTTGTACCAGTCGGGAACGGCCAGGCAGCGGCAGGACTCAACGCAGTCTTCGCAGCCGGCACCGAAGGCGCAGGGGCAGCCGGATTAGCGGGAGCCTTCTTCGCAGCAGCCTTCTTGGCGGGCGCTTTTTTGGCGGCCGCCTTCTTAGCAGGCGCAGCCTTCTTGGCAGCTGCCTTCTTCGCCGGTGCTGCCTTCTTAGCCGTTGCAGCCTTCGTCGCAGGTGCCGCCTTTTTGGCCGATGCCGCTGCCTTCTTGGCTGGGGCTGCTGCCTTCTTGGCCGGCGCTGCCTTTTTGACGGGTGCAGACTTCTTCGCTGGCGCAGCTTTTTTTGCTGGCGCAGCCTTCTTGGCCGGGGCCGCCTTCGTCGTTGGTGCAGCCTTCTTCACCATCGGTTTCGCCGCCGGAGCAGCCTTCTTCGCAGTTGCCATGACAATCTCCTTGATCAAGTTGCAAAAGACACCCGACCGGTCTAGCGGCAGGGCGATTCATCGGCACGATGACAGGGCCCGACGTCGGGCTTTGCCTTCACCCCGATGAACGGGGATGCAAGCACGCCAAACCCGCTCTGCGGCAGGCTGCGGTGAGCTTGCGAATCTTGATCTGCCGCTGGGTGGAAGGCCGGGCGCTGCGCCCTGAGGCCGTCAGTCCCAGCTCAGTGCGCCACCGGATTGGTACTCG
>JAYTQD010000478.1:0-1161 GCA_043746935.1 Acidobacteriaceae bacterium
GGGGATTCATTTAGTGACACTTTCGGTAGTCAAAGCGGCAACGAATAAACGCCAAATGTTCGTCATCCGGGACAAACCCTCCAAAGACTCAACGATGAAGCGTTCATCACCATTTGTCAACGTGCTACACATCCCAACGCGCCATCCACGAACACGATGGGCCGTCGCCATTCCAGCCACCGCGTCAGCGGTTTAGTTCAACTCGATCGTGGTTGTGGCTTGCAGCGTTGACGAGTGCCATACTTCAAACACCCATGGGCCACGCAGCAACTCGTCTTCGCTCTCAATCACGTAGATCGCTTCGAGTTCCGCAACACCTCGAATTCCGAAAGCAAGAGGGTCGATTGGTTTCGGGGAGACTTTGACCGAGGAAGGAGGGATGAGATGTATCGAGAAGTCTGGGTCGTAGCCATCAGATACGCCGATGGCGCGAAAGCGAACGCCGAACTTCAGACCGACCGAAGCTTGAATGCGGCGGGTTGACTCCTCAAGCTTCAGTTCAGGACTTGGGCCAGTCTTCAGGGCCTTAGCGACATTCTGCGCGAGTTCGCTTGGCGGGACCTCCACAAATCGCCCTTCCTCAACGACCTCAACGCGCATTTGTGCAGGCTTCGTCGTTTTGGTGCCATCAGCATTCAGAGGTAGGCTCACGAGCGAGAGCAGCACTCCGAGGAGCCAAATATTACGGAGCGCGCAGTGGAAAACAAGTGCGTGGTGCATATATGCGGCCTAACGAATAGCGTTTATCCGCCGCGCAGCGATGCCAGCCAAGGGCCACGAACCCAAACGCGGCGGATAAACCTTGTTGGACTGAAGCGCCGCCCTGGATGAGCGGTGTGCGGATTTGGTGAAAACATGAACCCCATAGATAAAGGGGATTATAACTACTCAGCCCAATTTTAGGCAGACGACTTCGATTTAGCCGAAGCTGGGCAGAGGCGGTGCGCCCTTGAAAGCAGCGACGAGGGACTCAAAGATGTTGGCCCCTTGCTTGTGCATGGTCGCGCAATAGGAGCGGATGACGCAGTAGTTCTACGCACCTGGCAGCGTTCGAAAGCAACCAGATACTTTTTGCTTCACCTTTGGCATGCGCACTGTCTGCTCTGCCAAGTTGTTGGTGAACGGCACATTGGGCTGAGTCATGAAGCGCCAAACATCATC